>RFPX01000288.1 GCA_009925955.1 Betaproteobacteria bacterium | reverse complement strand
GGGTGGACGCTGCCCCCCGCCAGGAAGAGCCCCGCTATCGGCGTGCGCGCTGAGCCCCGGCGAAAGGCCGACATCCAGCCGTGGGTGGCTGGTCCGTAGAGGCTGCCTGCCGAGCCCGGGTAGCGCCGCTCGAAGTCCCAGGGGGTCGTGCGCTGCTCGCGTCCCCGTCATGGCCGACAGCGAGCGCTGCCGTGCCGGCCGGGGCGGGCCCACCACCGCCGCCGCGCGGCCCAACTGAGCGGTGGCCAGGGCGTTCACATCGCCATTGAAGACCACCGTATCGGCCCGAAGCTCCTGGCCATCGGCCAGCTTCACGCCTCGCGCCTGGCCGCCTTCCACCAGCAGTTCGGCCACCTGAGCGCCGTAGCGCTGCACCACCCCGCGCTCGGCCGCCAACTGCGCCACCGCGGCGGCCAACTGCGCCATGCCACCGCGCACGGCCCACACGCCATCCATCTCCACCTGTGCGATCAGCATCAGCGTGGCCGGCGCCTGCCAGGGTGACGCCCCACAGTAGGTGGCATAGCGCCCAAACAGCTGTTGAAGCCGGGGGTCGGTGAAGCGTTTGGACAAGGCCGACCACAGCGATCTGAAGGGGCCCAAACCGGTGAGCGCCAACAGCCCGCCGGGGCCCAAGTCCTTCATCAGGCTGAGCATGCTGGGGCGCTCTGAGCGGATGTAGGGCCCCTCGAGGTGGCGATACAGGCGCTGGGCCTCCTCACAAAAAGCCCTGAACCGGCGGGCTTCCGCCGGGGAGCTGAAGGCTGCGATGGCGGCAGCCGAGTCGGCGGGGTGGGCGCACAGGTCCAGTCGGTCCTCACGGCCACGCCAGCCGTGTCGGGCCAATACCGACAGCGGGTCACAGGGCACACGCTCGGCAAACGAAGCACCGGCCTGTTCAAACAGCTGCTCGAACACCCAGCGCATGGTGAAGACCGTGGGCCCCGAATCGATCGCCGCCCCGCCCACCACCAAGGGTTTCATCTTGCCGCCTGGGCCCGGTGCTGAATCCAAGAGGGTCACGTGCAAGCCGCGTTGGGCCAGGCTCAAGGCACAGGCCAGGCCCCCCATGCCTGCACCCACCACCAGCGCGCGGTCTCTTGTAGACGGCCCCCGCGTGTGTCCCCCTGCCTCAGCCTGCATGGTGCCCCCCCTGCCCCAGCAGGCGCCAGCGCACGAACATGGACTCGCTGAAGTGGCGGTCGCTATAGGCGGTTCGGATCGCCTGCTCATGCGCGCCACTGCGGGCGTAGGCGTTCATGGCCGCCACCGAGTCCCACACGCTGAGGGTGGCCTGGCGCAGCACCGGCGCTTCGCCCAGCCCCACCGACAGCGAGCACCCGGTGGCCTGTGCCAGTGCCGCCTCGGCGGGTGGTGCCATGCGCCAAAACCGTCGTGTTTGGGACCAACGAATGGAGGCCCGTGTGAGCGAGACCACCGGCTCATCCACGGGAGGGGATGCGCTGGCCCGAATCTCGTGCCCTGACCATCGGCCGCGGCTGGCGTAGGCCTCCAACTTCAGCCAACGCCAAGACTGGAGGTGCGGCTCGGTTTGGCGCAACCAGTCCGAAGCCAAGAAGGCATCCGCCGCTTCGTGGCCGGCGAACACACAGAACAGCCCCTGGCGGGAGAAGCTGGGCCGCAGCCCAAAGCCGCCTTCATGGCCACTGCCCATCACCTTGGCAAAGCGCAGCCCAGGCCAGCGCTGCAAGGCGAAGCGCCCAAACAGAAACCGACCCCACCCCCACAGGAGGTGCAGGCCGGTTCTGTACTCCATCAGCACCACCACCGCGATGTCGGGAGGGGTGCTTGTGCTCATCACAACTGCTCTGGAGCGGGGTACTGCAACGAGCGGCTCAGGGGCCTGGCCGGCTCATGGTGCGAGGCTCAGCGCGCCGGTGTCTGCTTTGAACCCGCCACCGCATCGGCAGCCGCCTTCACGGCCTTGGCGTCACCCGCGCCGCCGCCGGCGCCCGCGCCGGCCACCACCTGAACCAGCGTGGTGAGCTCAGGGTGGTCCTTGGCCATCTTGGCGCCGTACAAGGGCTTGTAGGC
>RFPX01000287.1 GCA_009925955.1 Betaproteobacteria bacterium | reverse complement strand
TTTCGACGCAGCGGCTTGTTCACCTATCGCCCCTACTGCGACGGGTGCAGTGCCTGCGTGCCGCTGCGGGTGCCGGTAGACCAGTTTGTGCCCACACGCAGCCAACGGCGGGCCTGGAAGCGGCACGGGGCGCTGCAGGTGCGGGTGCTTCGGCTGGGCTTCATGCCCGAGCATTACCAGCTGTACCTGAAGTACCAAACCCATCGCCACAGTGGTGGTGGCATGGACCACGACAACGTCGACCAGTACACGCAGTTTCTGTTGCAAACGCGGGTGAACTCGCGCCTGGTGGAGTTCCGAGAGCCCACGGTCGACGGCTCCTTGGGCGAGTTGAAGATGGTCTCCATCCTGGATGTGCTGAACGACGGCATGTCGGCCGTCTACACCTTTTATGAGCCCGATGACACGGCCAGCTACGGCACCTTCAACGTGATGTGGCAAATTGAGCAGACCCGCCGGCTGGGACTGCCTCACCTGTATCTGGGGTACTGGATCGCCGAGAGCCCGAAGATGGCCTACAAAGCGCTGTTTCGGCCTTGCGAAATGCTGCGCGACGGCCAGTGGAGCCCGGTCAGCGGCTGAGCACGCCACACGCCGTAGAGCGTGTTCGCCACCCAGGTCGTCGGTACGTTGTGTAACCCTTGTCTCCGGGTTGCACACACCGGTTCTGGCCTGCCCGGAGGGACTCGAACCCCCGACCGGCTGCTTAGAAGGCAGCTACTCTATCCAGCTGAGTTACGGGCAGTGAGGTTCGGATTATCGCGGCGCGGCGTACTTGCCGAGCTCAAGCTTGGCGATGGCGTTGCGGTGCACCTCATCGGGCCCATCGGCCAGGCGCAGGGTTCTGGCATGGGCATAGAAGTGCGCCAGAGGCGTGTCCTGGCTGACGCCGGCGCCGCCGAAGGCCTGCATGGCCCAGTCGATCACGCGAAGCGCCATGCTGGGCGCCACCACCTTGATCATGGCGATCTCGGCCTTGGCCGTTTTGTTGCCGGCCACATCCATCATCCAAGCGGCTTTGAGCGTCAGCAGCCGAGCCTGCTCAATCTGGCAGCGTGCCTCGGCGATGCGCTCCTGCGTGACGGTCTGCGCGGCGATGGGTTTGCCAAAGGCCACACGCGCGGAGGCGCGTTTGCACATGAGCTCCAGTGAGCGCTCGGCCAGCCCGATCAGCCGCATGCAATGGTGGATGCGCCCAGGACCCAGCCGGCCTTGTGCAATCTCGAATCCTCGGCCTTCACCCAAGAGGATGTTGCTCACCGGCACGCGGACATTCTGAAAGTCCACCTCCATGTGGCCATGGGGCGCATCGTCGTAGCCCAGCACACTCAGGGGGCGCAAGACCTTCACGCCGGGCGTGTCCATGGGAACCAAGATCATGGACTGCTGGGAATGCCGGGGCGCCTGCGGGTCGGTCTTGCCCATGAAGATCAGCACTTTGCAGCGCGGGTCGCCGGCACCGCTGGTCCACCACTTGCGTGCGTTGATCACATACTGGTCGCCATCGCGGTCGATACGCGCCTCGATGTTGGTGGCGTCGGAGGAGGCCACCGCAGGTTCGGTCATGGCGAAGGCACTGCGGATGTCCCCGGCCAACAGCGGCTTGAGCCAGCGCTCTTGTTGCTCGGGCGTGCCATAGCGGACGATGGTTTCCATGTTCCCGGTGTCCGGCGCCGAGCAGTTGAAAACCTCACTGCTCCAGGGCACACGGCCCATGATCTCGGCCAGCGGAGCGTACTCTTGGTTGCTCAGCCCCGCACCCAGCTCGCTGTCGGGCAGGAACAGGTTCCAAAGCCCCTGGGCGCGCGCCAATGGCTTGAGTCGCTCCAGGGTCTGAAGCGGTGTCCAGCGGCGCCCCGCTGCGGTGTTGGCCTCCAGCTCTTCGTGCACCGCCGCTTCCTGCGGGTAGATGTGGGCGTCCATGAAGGCCAGCAGCGATTCGCGCAGGGCCTGGGTCTTGGGGGAGTAGCTGAAATCCATGGTGTCCTTGGTCCGGGTTGTAAGTGTCGGTGCCCGTCATGCCGAGGGCAGTTTAGGGCGCTTGGTACCGGGCAC
>RFPX01000286.1 GCA_009925955.1 Betaproteobacteria bacterium | reverse complement strand
TCAGCGGGTGGTGCGTCACGATCAAAAACCGCGTGCCGCTTTCGGCGGCCATGGCGTCCAGCAAAAGCCGTTCGTAGGCTTCGGGGCTTGGGCGCCCGAAGCTTGTGCCGTAATGGAAATCCATTTTGACGGGTTCGAGGCTGAGTTGCGTTCCGGGCCGTTTTGATTGGATTCGCAGGGAGATGCCTTCGTCGGGTTGGATGCGGATGACGAGGACGTTGGCGCCGGGGTCTGCATCGACGGAGTTGAAGAGGACGCCGGGAGGGCGTTTGAAATGGATGGCGATTTCGCCACCGTGCTTGGGCATGCGTTTGCCTACCCGCATATAAAAAGGGACGCCTGACCAGCGCCAGTTGGTTTTCGGTGTTGGCAAGGAACTGCGCCAAGCGCATGGCCAAAGCCGGGTGCGGGCTGGCACGCGGCACGGCCAGGTTCATCACCGCCAGGTTGGGTGGCGTGCCCGCGCGCAACCATTGCGGCATCACCCGCAGCTGAGGGTGCAGTTGGGGGTTGGTGCGTTGCACTTGTGAGATGAACTGCATGCCGGTGGGCATCATCGCCACTTCACCGGCCAGAAACTGTTGAACCGCACCACGGTGGCCTTCGGTGAGCACCGTGGGCGGCATCCAGCGTTCACGGTACAGGCGGTGCAGGAAGTTGAAGGCTTGCACGCCCTCTGGGCTTTCGAATGCCGGTCGGCAACCATCGGGGCTGAGCAGTGTGCCGGTCATGGACACCAGTGTTTCCAGCGCCAGCGATCCGTCCATCGGTGCGAACCAGGCGTAGCGCTGCGTGTGTTGGCGCAGCGCCTGGGCCACGGCCGGCAGTTCTTCAAAGCTGCTGGGAGCCTGCACGCCGGCCCGCGCCAGCAGGTCTTGGCGCACCAGCTGCACCGTGGTGCTCAGATACCAGGGCAGGGCAAAAGGCACACCGCCCAGTTGATTGGCTTGCCAGGCTGCAGGCAGGAACGCCGAGATCTCTGCCGGCAACAGGTGCTGCCTGGGGTCTTCCAGGGCGCCGAGTTCTGCCAAGCGCGCCGAAAACTGGGGGTTCAGGTTGACCACATCGGGCGCCGTGCCGGCTGCCAAGCTGGCCAGAACTTTTCGTTCCATCTCCGCCCAGGCCACGTCCACCCACTTCAGCCGCACGCCTGGATGCAGGGCTTCGAAGCGATTCAAGACCCCCTTGACGTAGTCGTCGTGAAAGGGCGAGAGCTGCATGGTCCACAGCGTCAGGCTGGCCGATGCACGGCCCACCGAGGGCGCGGCCACGGTGGCCGCCCATGCCGCATGGGCGGCCCAGCTGGTGATGATCGATCGACGCTTCACGGGCTGCTGCAGATGATGGTTGGAACTATACCTTGTGAGGCGCTAAAATAGACCAATTGGCCTATTTTGTTCTACACTGTGTCATCAACATCCACCGGCGGCCCAGCCGCCAAGAAGCCACTCGACATGGACCGGGCGCAACGGCGCGAAGAACTAAAACGGGGCTTGAAGGCCATCTTGCAGCAGGCCGGCGAAGGCATGCGCTTGCCGCCGGAGCGGGAATTGGCCTCGCGTATGGGCGTGGCGCGCGAAACCCTGCGCCGCGCACTGCGAGACCTACAGCAAGACGGCGTGTTGGAGCGCCGTCAAGGCGCGGGCACCTTCGTCTCGGGGCAGAGCTGGCTCAAGCCCTTGCTGCTGCGATCATTTTCGGAAGACATGGTGGCGCGCGGGCTGGTGCCTTCCAGTGAGATCCTGTCCTCGCGCGCCACGCGAGCCGACGCCCGTGTGGCCAGGGGGCTGAAGCTGGTGCCGGGCAGCCGGGTGCTGGAGGTGCGGCGGCTGCGCCTGGCCAGCGGCGAGCCCATGGCGCTGGAAGAAACCTATTTGTGCTTGGAGACCTTGCCCGCCTTCGACGTGGATTGCCTGGCGGTGGAGTCGCTGTACGAAGTGCTGCGCCGGGACTATGGTGTGGTGCCTCGCAACGCAGCGCAGGAAATCCAGGCCACGGTTCTTTCTGAAGACGAAGCGCAGCTCTTGGATGTGGCGGCTTTTAGCCCAGCCTTGATGGTGGAGCGCCAGG
>RFPX01000285.1 GCA_009925955.1 Betaproteobacteria bacterium | reverse complement strand
AAGGGGGCACAGGTGGTGGTGGTGCTCTCGCACAACGGCATGGATGTGGACCTCAAGATGGCCAGCCGCGTGCGCGGGATCGACGCCATCATGGGCGGCCACACGCACGACGGTGTGCCCCTGGCCATTCCGGTGAAGAACCCCGGCGGCACCACGCTGGTCACCAATGCCGGCAGCAACGGCAAGTTCCTGGGCGTGATGGACTTCGAGGTCAAGGGTGGGCGGGTCACGGATTTCCGCTACCGCCTGCTGCCCGTGTTTGCCAACCAGTTGAAGGCCGATCCCGCCATGGATGCGCTGATCAGCAAGATCCGCTCGCCCTACGAAGCCAAGCTTGCGGAGAAGCTGGCCGTCAGCGATGGCCTGCTGTACCGACGCGGCAACTTCAATGGCAGCTGGGACCAGCTGATCTGCGACGCACTGATGGAGGTTCAGGGTGCGGACCTGGCCTTCTCGCCAGGCTTTCGCTGGGGCACCTCCCTCTTGCCCGGGGATGTGATCACGCGCGAGCTGATGATGGACCAGCTGGCCATCACCTACCCCTATGCCACCGTCAGCAGCATGAGCGGCGAGATGATCAAGACGGTGTTGGAGGATGTGGCCGACAACCTCTTCAACCCCGACCCCTACTACCAGCAGGGCGGCGATATGGTTCGCGTGGGTGGCCTGACCTACACCTGCACCCCCGGCGAAAAGATGGGCGCGCGCATCAGCGACATGCGCCTGAGCGGCAAACCGCTGGAGGCCGGCAAGACCTACCGGGTTGCCGGCTGGGCCCCCGTGGCCGAAGAGGCCTCACGGGCTGGCCACAAACCCGTCTGGGATGTGGTGGAGCAGTGGCTCAAGGCCCAGCAGGGCGGGCGGGTCAAGGCCCGGCGGATCAACACGCCCAAGCTCGTGGGGCTGCAGGGCAATCCGGGAATTGCATGAAAAAGGGCACCCGAGGGTGCCCTTGGCTCAAGCCCGCAGCATGTCGGCCCAGATGTTGTCGGCCCAGCTCAGCGCGTAGCGGCCTTCCAGTTCGCTGGCCGCTGCCGATACCCCGCCGGCACCTTGTACCGCCACAAAGGTCTTCTGCTCGGCGTTGTACTGGTGCACCGAGGCCACATGCACCACCTCGGTCTTCGAGACGAAGCTGTAGCAGGTGTTCATCACCACCGGGGTGGGGTTGACCGGCAATCCTTGCAGCTGGTTGATGATGGCCGCAGCCGCCACCTTGGCATGTTGGTTGGCCATGTGGCCCGACTTGGGCATGGCCGGCGCGCTCATCGTGGCGTCGCCCAGCACATGGATGCCCGCGGCTGCGGTGCTTTCCATCGTCAGCCAGTTCACGTTCACCCAGCGGTTGTTGGCATTGATAAGGCCTGCGCTGCGGGCCAGATCACCGGCGCGCTGCGGTGGGATCACGTTGATCACGTCGGCCTTGACATCTTCGAACTCGAGCTTGGCCACGTTGTTGCCCGCGTCCACTTCCTTGAGCTCGGCATTGGCGCGGTACTCCAGGATGCCGCTGTAGCGGTCCTTGAAGGCCTTCTCGAACAGGCCCTTCTTCGAGACGATTTCAGGGTTGCCGTCCAAAACCAGCAGCTTGCTCTTGGGTTTGTGTTCCTTGAGGTAGGCCGCCACCATGCAGGCACGCTCGTAGGGCCCGGGCGGGCAGCGGTAAGGGGCCCTGGGAATGGAGATGGCCACCACGCCGCCGTCACGCATGTCGGTGAGCTGCTTGCGCAGCGCCACGGTTTGTGGGCCCGCCTTCCAGCTGTGCAGGAACTTGGCCTGCGCGGCCGGCGTGGCCAGGCCGGCCACCGCTTCGTTCATGAAGTCCACGCCGGGCGACACCACCAGGCGGTCGTAGGGCAGGCGCGTGCCATCGGCCAGGCGCACCTGCTTGGCCGCGGCATCAATGGCGGTGACGTCGCCCTGAACCACCTTGACACCCAGGGCCCGTAGGCCCTGGTATCCCTTGGTGATCTCACCCATTTGCTTGTAGCCGCCCAACACCAGGTTGGAGATGGGGCAGGAAATGAAGCTGGCGTTTCGCTCCACCAGTGTGACGTCGATGTTGCCGCCCCACATCTTCAGGTA
>RFPX01000284.1 GCA_009925955.1 Betaproteobacteria bacterium | reverse complement strand
GCCTGCCAAGGCCACACCGCCCCAAAACAACACTTCCGCAGCCACCAGCAGCCCGGTCGACCAGGCGACCTTGGCGGCAACGCTGGGCGCCCACCAAGCGGCCAAGGGCAGGGCCAGCCAGGGCAGAGCCGAGGCCAGGATGAGGGAAATGCCGAGTTTGAGCGTCACAGGGGGAAGGGCGGGTGGAAGGTCAGGCTGCTGGCTCCAGCAAGCAGCATATCGAAGCCGCTTCCGATCTTGCGAAGCACAGAGGAAGGCGCATCCGCTCTCTTGCGGCGGGATTAACTTTGTTCACCAATGAGAGATTTGCCTAAAGTCGTAGATTTTGAAAACCAACCCACACGAGGAGACGACCCATGCCTGGTGGTCCTAGAACCGAAGCAGCGCCCGCATCCAACCGCGACATTGCCAAATCGCTGGAGTTCTACGACCGGATCGCATCCGCGCAACGTGCAGGCAAGTCGGTTGCCATACCCTCGGCTGAGCGGCCTACCGGTGTGTTCGCCCGGTTCAAGTCGGTCCGAGAGACCGCCGTGCCAGCCGATTACGCCTTGATGATGGCGCAGGAACAGCTCAAGTCCAGCGTGATCCGAAAGCATGGCACCTGGGGTTGGCGCCAACTGCTCAGCCGCGTGCCGGAATTGCGGTCTCTGCCGGAGTTGCACCGTGATGCCCTACGCGCCTCTTCTCGGCCTTTGTCGGACCTGGCCGACGCGGCTGACCTGAAAGGAAAGATCAGCGCGGCCTATCACGACGTCGACGAGATCGCACGCGCCGCGAAGCACCTGATCAACAGTCGCAACCCCGAAGTGGATCAGGTTTTGGTCCCCAGTGACCTTTTGGACCAAGGCTCAGGCGCAGGCCAAGCCGAACCCCAACCCGCCGACTACTGGGTCACGGCCTCCGCCCAGGCGGACAGTCCCATCAACCAGGCCATGAACAAGAGCGCCTTGCGCAACCACGCCGAGCACCGCCAGGAGGTCATGCAGGCGTTTGACAAGCGCATGAGCACCCTGGTCGCACCGACGAGTCGACACGCCGCCAAGGGCTACACCGCCCTTGAAGTCAGCGCCATTTCACGCCAAGTCTTGGCTGAGTTCCTGTTGGAAAAAGGTTCCCATGGCCGCTTTGACTATCACGAGGCGGGCCTGGTACTGTTGGCCGATGCCTTGACGGCTGACTTTGCGCCGCCGGGCACCGGTTGGGCGCTGGCATCACGCTTTGCAGGCGACGAGACACCGCTGACCAACAAAGACCGTGAAACGATCCCCGCGATCCTGAGTGCCCGGGTGCGTGAGCACGTGCGCTCACAGGGCAAGCTGCCCTCGCGTGAGTTGGTGTTCAACATGGCCGTGGCCCTGGCCTGTGAGCGGCTCCACAAGCCGGCCCCTCCCTACTTCGGGCGGGATCCCAACGCGGTTGACCTGGGCCAGTACGGTGAAGGCCTGGGACGCGGGGACTTCCCGACCGCAGAGCTGCAGCAGGCCGTGGAGGAACTGGCCCATCAGATGGGCGCTGACGTGGGCAGCCTTGAGTTGAGCACCGCCTTGCCCAAGGCCATGCTGAGGATTTGGCTGGATCAAGATCGGATGCTGGCAGGTTACGGTACCCGCCTGCACCAAGAGTTCACGGCGGTGAACGCTGAGGTTCCAGCGACGGGGATGCCCGAGGAGGGTTCCGTTGAAGCCTTCAACCTGCGTGAACTGCAGCAATCCAAGAAGCTTCAGATGCTGATGCCGGGGAGCAAACTCTTCGAATACCTGCGCGCCTGCAACCCCGACCCGGCGCTGGGGCCGGAAGCGCTGCAAGGCTACCGGGCGGCCATGCTGGACCTCATCACCCGGGGCACGACTGAGAACTTCGGCACCCTAGCCCGGACCGCGTACCTCGACGCGCAAAACAGGGAACGTGCCCGCGAGCAGCCGAAGGACCCGGCCACACTGGCGGCCATGGGGCGCTGCTTGGCACCCCAGATCGCCAAGGCCATGGCCGAGTCTGGCAGGGTGGACACCTTGTTCGAGGCCACGCCCGAGTGGCAACAATCCATGGTGGAGTCGATGAGCGAGCGCGGAGACGGCGCGGGGAATGAC
>RFPX01000283.1 GCA_009925955.1 Betaproteobacteria bacterium | reverse complement strand
GCACGAGAGCTTTGGCTCGATCTGCGCACAGGTGGCCGAGGTCAGCCTGGTGCAGGGCCGGCCGCGTGTGCACCGCATCGTCTGTGCACTGGATGCCGGCACCGTGGTGCACCCCGACACGGTTCGCGCCCAACTCGAAGGTGCGATCGTCTTCGGCTTGAGTGCGGCCTTGTGGGGCCAGGTGCCACTGGACCGCGGACAGGTACAGCTGCGCGGCTGGGCCGATTACCCCGTGGTGAAGATGGCCGACATGCCCAAGATCGACACCATCCTGGTGCCCAGCGCTGAGCCACCGGGTGGGGTGGGCGAGCCGGGCACGCCGCCGGTGGCACCCGCGGTGGCCAATGCCTTGGCGCGGCTGGATGGCCAACGCCGACGCCGCCTGCCACTGTGGGATCCCCCGTCGGCCGCTTGATCGCAGCCTCCGGGCTTTTTCGCATGCACAGCCCGCCGTGGCCGCCCTATAGTGCTGGCCACGTTTGACCACAGCGGTTCACCAGGAGGCCCTTCCATGACCCGATTGACCCGGCCCAGCGCCAACGAATCCCACCCTGCAACCGGGCATGGCCTGGGCCACTGGGCACAGCGCAGCCTGGCCGGCGCAGCGCTGGCCCTGGCGTCCTTGATGACCGGAGCGCCTATAGCCGCACAGGCGCAGGGCACAGCCCCGGCGGTGACGCTGCGCTGGGCGGCCCAAAACGACATCCTCACGCTGGACCCCCACTCCCAGAACCACAGCACCACCTCGGCCATCCTGATGCACGCCTATGAAGGCCTGGTGCGCTACGACGCCGACCGCAAGATCGAACCGGCGCTGGCCACCAAGTGGACCTACCTCACCCCAACGCAGGTGCGCTTCGAACTCCGCCGCAATGTGCGCTTTCACGACGGCTCGCCCTTCACGGCCGACGATGTGGTCTTCAGCTTCAACCGCATTCGCCAGCCCCAAGGCACGATGGGCATCTACGTCACCGGCATCGCGGAAATCCGCAAGCTTGACAGCCACACGGTGGACTTCATCATGGCGGCGCCCAACCCGCTGCTGTTGCGCAACATCGTGGATTTCCGCATCGTCAGCAAAGCCTGGGCCGAAAAGAACAAGTCCACCGAGGTGCAGAACTACAAGGCCAAGGAGGAGAACTACGCCTCCCGCAATGTGATGGGCACCGGACCCTACATGATCACCGGCTGGGTGCCCGACCAGCGCGTGACCATGAAGGTCAATCCCAACTGGTGGGACAAGCACACCAGCAACATCACCGATGTGGTGTACACCCCGATCAAGAGCGACCCCACGCGCGTGGCGGCGTTGATCGCTGGGGACGTGGACCTGCTGACCGACCTTCCCACGCAGGACGTGGCGCGCCTGAGGCAAGACCCCAAGCTCAAGGTGGTGGACGGCCCGGAAGTGCGCACCATCTTCCTGGCCTTGGATCAACACAGCAACGAACTCAAGTACAGCGACGTCAAGGGCAAGAACCCCTTCAAGGACAAGCGGGTGCGCGAGGCCCTGTCGATCGTGGTGGACCGCGACGCCATCCGGCGCACCATCATGCGCGGGCTGTCCATCCCGGCGGCCATCATGGTGCCCCCCGGTGTGGAAGGCTGGAGCGCCGAACTCGACGCCATCAGCAAGCCCGATGTCGACCGGGCCAAGCGGCTGTTGGCCGAGGCCGGCTATCCCAATGGATTCGAGTTTCAACTCAACTGCTCGAACAACCGCTATGTCAACGACGAGGAAATCTGCCAGGCGCTGCTGCCCATGTGGGCCAAGATCGGCATGAAGGTGCGCCTGGTGGCCGAGCCCTTCGCGCAGCACAGCGTGCGCTTGAGGGCCTCGCGCATCATGGCCAGGCGCTTGGCGGCGTCCATCTCGGTCTTCATGGCGTCCACTAATTGGTCGACCTGGGGGTCGCTCACCCGGGCGAAGTTGAAGTTCCCATCGGCGCCGGTGGTTCGGGTGCGCACGATGGACTGCAGGGTGTACTGCGCATCAAAGGTGGCCACGCCCCAACCCAGCATGTAGGCTGAGGTGTCGAAGTTCTGAAAGCGAACGCTGTGCTGCGCGAAGGGCTCGGCCACCAGGCGCACCTTCATGCCGATCTTGGC
>RFPX01000282.1 GCA_009925955.1 Betaproteobacteria bacterium | reverse complement strand
CGGCCAGGTAGCGCGCGGCGGTGGCGGCATCGGGCTTTTCGACGAACTGCAGCACGCGGCGCTCGCCATGTTCTCCGGCCTCGGGTGCACTGCGGATGTAGCCGTATCCGGTCTCGGCACGGTCGGGTTGGATGCCCAGGATCACGATGGTGCCGTCGGTGGCGGCGGCGATGGCCCGCTGCAGCGCCGCCCCAAAGGCGGCGGCATCGGTCACGGTCTGGTCGGCCGGCGTCATCACCAGAATCGGGTCGTCCCCCGCGGCGGTGGCCTGCAAGGCCGCCATCGTCAGGGCGGGTGCGGTGTTGCGCCCGGCGGGCTCCAACAGCACGGCTTCGGGCACCACGCCCATCTCGCGCAGCTGGTCCAGGACCAGGAAGCGGTGGTCTTCATTGCCCACGATCAGCGGCGGCTGCAAGGCCCATCCCTTGCAGCCCAGCGCGCCCACACGGCGCACCGCCTGCTGAAACAGGCTGCTGCGGTCGTGCGGGTCTTGACCCAGCACCAGGAACTGCTTGGGGTAGGCCGCGCGTGACAAGGGCCACAAGCGGGTGCCAGAGCCTCCGGCCATCACCACCGGCAGAACCTTGAGCAGGTCGTTTGTGTTCATGAAGCCTCCAGAGCCGAATGGTAGCGCCCGGCCAACAGCGCCCCACGAGGTGTCAGAATCGCCGGATGTCCATGAATTCAAGCCCCGCTGCTACCTTGGGCCTGCGTCAGTTGTTGGAGCAGGAAGGGCGCGAGCGCCTGGTGCTGCTGCTCAATCATGTCTTGGCCTCGGAGCCCGTGGCGCCGGCGCGGCTGCAGCCGCACGCGGGACGGCGCCTGCGCGTGGTGGCCGAAGGTTGGCCCCAGCTGTTGGCCCTGCTGGTACCCCAGCCCCAGCCGCTGGAGGTGCTGGTCACGCCGGCGGGCTTGCTGGAGCTGTGCCCAGTGCAGGCGCCGCAGGACCCACCAAGCCCTGCGGACCTGGAGGTGGTGGTGGACAGCCACGACCCCTTGGGGCTGGCCACCCGTGTGCTGTCGGGTGGTACGCCGCAGCTGCAGTTGGCCGGTGACGCCCAGTTCGCCGCGGATGTGAACTGGCTGGCCGACAACTTGCGCTGGGACGTGGCGGCCGACCTGGAACGGCTGTTCGGACCGGTACCGGCCGAGCAGCTTCGCACCTGGGGCCAGGCCCTGGCGCGGGCCCTGCGTGAAGCGGTGTTGCGCTGGGGCGGCCGGGTGGGGGCGGGCTGATGGGCGGTTCCTCGATTCGCCAGTTTCTGCGCTTGTTGCGCATTGCCCTGACGCTGTTGCGCTTCGGGGTAGACGACATTGCCCTGTCGGGCTTCCGCCAGCCTTGGGTGCGCTTGCTGGCGCGCCTGGTGACGGTGGGGCGCCGGTTTGATGGCAGCCGCGGCCAGCGGCTGCGGATGGCGCTGGAGCGTTTGGGTCCCATCTTCGTGAAGTTTGGCCAGGTGCTTTCCACCCGGCGTGATTTGGTGCCGCCAGACATTGCCGACGAGTTGTCAAAGCTGCAAGACCGTGTGCCGCCCTTTCCCAGCGCACAAAGCGTGGCCCTCATCGAAAAGGCCCTGGGACGCCCGGTGGCCGAGCTGTTCGACGCCTTTGATCCGACACCGGTGGCCAGCGCGTCGATTGCCCAGGTGCATTTCGCCACGCTCAAGGACGGCCGTGAGGTGGCGGTCAAGGTGCTGCGCCCGGGCATGCTGCGTGCCATTGAAGACGACATGGCCTTGCTGCACCGCTTGGCCGTGTGGGTGGAGCGGGTCAGCAGCGATGGCAAGCGGCTCAAGCCGCGCGAGGTGGTGGCCGAGTTCGATACCTACCTGCACGACGAGCTGGACCTGGTCCGAGAGGCGGCCAACGCGGCGCAGTTGCGCCGCAACATGCAAGACCTGGACATCATCCTGATCCCGGAGATGATGTGGGAGTACTGCCGCGACAACGTCATCGTGATGGAGCGCATGAAGGGCGTGCCCATCAGCCAGATGGAGCGCCTGCGCGAAGCGGGCGTGGACATCAAGAAGCTGGCGCGCGATGGGGTCACGATCTTCTTCACCCAGGTGTTTCGCGACGGCTTCTTCCACGCCGACATGCACCCGGGCAAC
>RFPX01000281.1 GCA_009925955.1 Betaproteobacteria bacterium | reverse complement strand
CAAGGAAGACATCCGCGCTTCGGGCTACGCCACCGTCGAGGAATTCCTCAAGTCCAAGTCCTACGTCGACAACTCATCGATCCAGGACGGCTACGGCACGGGCTTCGTCAGCGGCATTTCCACCTTCTCGCTGCGGGGCTTCGGCTCGCAAGGCACGCTGGTGCTGATCAACGGCCGCCGCATTGCGCCGGTGGCCGCCGTGGACATCAACTTCGGCCGCGGCTCACTGATCAGCGTGAACGCGCTGCCGCAAGGCGCCATCGACCGCGTGGAAGTGCTCAAGGACGGCGCATCGGCCATGTATGGCTCCGACGCCATGGCCGGCGTGGTGAACTACGTGCTGCGCCGCGAGTACGAAGGCTTGGAGGCCTCGACCACGTACAGCGCGAGCGACCGCCGTGTGGGCCCGACCAAGTCGGCCAACGTCACCTTTGGCTTTGGAGGCCTGGACACCAAGGGCTTCAATGTGTTCGGTGGTTTGGAAGTCACCAGCCGCGGCAACGTGTTGTTGTCTCAGTTGACCGACCGGGGTCGCTTCGCCGACTACCAGTCCTACCTGACCACCTCAGCCGGCAGTCTCGAGCGCTTTTCACCGAACTCGGTGGCCTCGCTGTACAGCAACTACTACTCAGTTCCGACCGCCTACCCGGCCACGCGTACCCTGCCCGATGGCCAGGTGATCACGGGCAGCAACGCCTCGGGCCCCTTGTTCATGGGGGCTTTGGCCGGTTGCCCGGCTGACCGCACCGTCGGTCAAGGGGTGCCGAACAGGCTGCCGGGCTACCTCGCCAGCACGCCGTCCATGCCCAATGGCATGTGCCGCTACAACACCGACAACGACCTGGAGTACATCGCCGCACAGGACCGCCTGAACGGTTCGCTGCGCGGTACCCTGGCCCTGAACAAGGACTGGACGGCCTACGCGGACGTGATGTTGTCCAAGACCAAGACGGTGGAGAACTTCTCACCGTATGCCCTGACGACGACGGTTTGGACGGCAGGCACCGCCGGACGCGCCGTGACCTGGCCGCTGGTCAATGGCACCTTCCTGGCGCAAAGCGCCATCGTGCTGCCGGCCACGCACCCGGACAACCCCACGCGCGGCACCGCCAACGCCCAGCCGGTTCAGCTGCTGTACCGCTTTGAGGACATCCCGCAGCAGGCCATCACCGACCTGCAGTCCACCCGCTTCACCGCAGGCCTCACCGGCACCGCCGGCGCGTGGGACATCGACGCTGCGGTGGTCTACAGCAAGATGGAAAACAGCTCCATCCGCACCAACCGGATGTTGTCTTCGGGCCTGACGGCTGCCATCGGCCCCAATGGCGGTGCATATCGCTTCGGCAAGATCAACACCCCTGAAGCCATCGCCACGCTGGTGGCCGACGCCACCACCAGGGGCTCGTCGTCCATCATGTCGACCGACGTACGGGCCTCGCGCGACCTCTTCCGCATGGCCGGTGGAAACGCCGCCGTGGCCGTGGGCGCCGAACTCCGGCGCGAAGAGCTGTCCTCGGTGCCGGACGCCAACTACCAGCGCGGTGACTACATCGGCCTGGTGGCCAACGGCACCTCGGGCTCGCGCGACTCTCGCGCCGCCTTTGCAGAAATGCGCCTGCCGGTGATGCGCAACCTCGAAGGCCAACTGGCTGCACGCACCGAGTCGTATTCGGACTTCGGCAACGCCACCACCGGCAAGGCCGGCTTCAAGTGGGATCCGATCAAGTCGACCCTGTCGGTGCGCGGCACCTTGGCCTCGGGCTTCCGTGCGCCTTCCATCTCGCAGATCAGCAACTCCTACGCGGTTTCGTTCCACACGAACCAGGACCAGCGTGTGTTTGACCCGATCCGCTGCAACTCCAGCAACCCGGCCAGCCCGGTCAGCTTGGCCGGCACGGCCTCGCCGTTTGCTGCGCGTGACTGCAACGTGCTGGGCTTCTCCGCCGTGGGTGCTGGTCAGAATCCGGGAAATCTGGCCACCGTGGTCAGCGCCAACCCCAACCTGAAGCCCGAGACCTCGCGCTCGGCGACCTTCGGCTTCATCCTGTCGCCCAACCGCAGCGTGGACCTGTCGGTGGACTACTGGCAGTTCGAGCGCTACAACGAAATCCGGGTGCAGCGC
>RFPX01000029.1 GCA_009925955.1 Betaproteobacteria bacterium | reverse complement strand
AGCGACCGCAGCTGCACATCGTCCAGCCCACCGGTGACTTCTTTGCGGTAGCGGGCAATAAAGGGAACGGTGGCACCGCTGTCGAGCAGCTCAACGGTGGCTTCCACCTGGCGCACATGAACCGACAACTCATCGGCGATTTGCAGGACGATCTTCTTCAAAACGAGATTCCAAAACAGAACAAAGCAGAAAGAGGGAGCCGCTCGCCCGCCCGGCGTTCACGGGCACGCGGCCATGCGTGCGAAGGCCCGAGCCGTCAATCAGGCCGGCGTATCCCCGCGCAAGGCTGCACGCAAGCGCTGACCGATCTCAGGACGGTCCTTGAAGGGGTCGGATGGGTTGCGCGACATCAGCACATCCTCCATTCGGGTCTGCACCGGTGCCAGGGCGTTGGGATGGCTGTAGATGTAGAACTGCTGGGCCTCGATGGCCGCAAACGTTGCAGCGGCCACGTCCGCTGCGCTCACCTTGCCCGAGCTCACCGCCTTCTCACTCATCGCTTGCGCAATCAGCTGGCTGGGCGTGGGCTTGCCCTGGCTGCGCAATTCTGGGGGGCGGTTTCGGTGGCTGTGGCTGATGCCGGTGGGCACGAAGTAGGGACACAGCACGGACGCACGAACCTGGTCGGTGACCAGGCACAGGTCCTGCTGCAGGGTTTCGGTGAGCGCCACCACGGCATGCTTGGTGACGTTGTAGACGCCCATATTGGGCGCACAGACCAGGCCCGCCATGGACGCGGTGTTGACGATGTGCCCCTCGTAGCCTGCGTGCGCCTGGGCCGCCTTGATCATGTGCGGCGTGAAGAGCCGAATGCCATGGGCCACACCACGCAGGTTGACCCCGAGCACCCAGTCCCAGTCGCGCTCGGTGTGCTCCCAGATCAGGCCGCCGTGGGCCACACCAGCGTTGTTGAAGAGCAGATGGGGCGTGCCGAATTGCTCGAGCGTGCGCTCAAGCAGCGTTTGCACCACAGCGGATTGGGCGATGTCGCCGTGGCAGCCCAACACCGTCGCACCGGTCTGGCGCACCCGCTGCACGGCGGCTTCCAGGGCATCGGCCTGCACATCGCTCATCACCACGTTCAGGCCCCGTTGTGCAGCCTGGAGGCTGAACTCGAGGCCGAACCCGGATGCGGCGCCGGTGATCACGGCGGTTTGGCCAGCTTGAAGTTTCATCTTGCGTGTTCCGGTTCGAGGAGCATCTCCAGATGCGGGATGTCGTCCTCCAGATAGGGTTCAGAGGCGGCCTTGAAGCCAAAGGATTCGTAGAAGCGTTGCAGCCGGGCCTGCGCGCTGATGCGAACGCCGTGCCCGGGCCACAGGTTTGCGCAGTGGAGCAGGCCCTGCGACATCAATTCTCGCCCGACACCCGTGCGGCGTACGGACGGCGCAGAAATCACACGACCGATGGACGGTTCGGGGTACTTCACGCCAGGGTCCACAATGCGCAGCACCGCCTGCAAACAGCCTTGCGCGTCGCGCCCCAAGAGGTGGTGGGCCTGTTTGTCCACGCCGTCGGCGTCCTGAAAGACACAGGTCTGCTCCACCACAAACACCTCGCTGCGCAAGGCCAGCAGGTCGTACACATCCAGCGGGCCGAGCTGGTGCAAGCGGCCCAGCGTCCAGGTCAGTGCCATCAGTCGATGCGCACCAGCTGCTTGCCGAAGTTACGCCCCTTGAGCAAGCCCATAAAGGCCTCGGGGGCGCTCTCAAGCCCCTGCGCAATGGATTCACGGTACTTGAGCTGGCCTTGTGCCACCATGCCCCCCAGCTCCTTCAAGGCCTGGGGCCACAGCTGCATGTGCTCGCTGACGATGAACCCTTCGATGCGCATGCGGTTGACCAGAATCAGTGACGGATTGGCCATAGGCAAGGGGTTTCCGTTGTACCCGGCAATCATTCCGCATATGGCGATGCGGGCGAAGGCGTTGGAGCGCAGCATGACCGCGTCCAAAATCTGGCCGCCCACGTTCTCAAAGTGGGCGTCGATGCCCTGGGGACAGGCCGCCTTCAAAGCCGTTAACAAGGACTTCAGGTCCGGGCAAGCCTTGTAATCGATGCACTCGTCAAAGCCGAGTTCCCCTTTGACATAGGCGCACTTGTCAGGGCCTCCAGCGATGCCGACCACGCGGCATCCACGGGCCTTGGCCAACTGACCCACGGCACCCCCAACGGCGCCACTGGCCGCGCTGACCGTGACGGTCTGACCCTGCTGGGGTTGCATGATCTGCGTCAGGCCATACCAGGCCGTCACCCCCGGCATACCCACCGCACCCAGGTAGGCCGAGAGGGGCAGCCGAGGGTCCACCTTGCGCAGCAGCCCAGGCTGGTTGGCGTCCACCACCGAATAGCGCTGCCATCCGCCCATGCCCACCACGGGGTCACCCACCTGAAAGGCCGGGTGCATCGACTGCTCGACGACGCCCACCGTGCCGCCGATCATGGTGGTGTTCAGCGGCTGGGGATCGGCATAACTCTTGGAGTCGTTCATGCGGCCGCGCATGTAAGGGTCCAAGCTGAGGAACTGGTGGCGCACCAGCACCTGCCCCTCTTGGAGCGCGGGCACGGGTGCATCCACCCGCGCAAAGTTGGCGGTACTGGGCTCCCCTTGGGGGCGCGACACGAGGTGAATTTGGGTGTTGATGAGGGTCATTCAGGGCCTTTCTTTTCGGGCAAAACGCGCAAGCCGCTGGCCGCAGGCAGCGCACGAAGGTACTTGAAGGTGCCGGTGGCGTGGGCGCACAAGAGCCCATTGGCGGCGTACACCGATCCTTCGGTGTAGGCCATGGTGCTGCTTCGGTGCAGCACACGGGCGCGGCAGGTGAGTTGACCCTCACCGGGGCGCATGAAGGTGGTTTTCATTTCGACGGTCACCACGCCAGGGCCCTTGTCCTGCCCCTTCATGTTCAGGCTGCGGGCGGCCTGCGCCATGGTGACGTCCAACAGGGTCATGGTCACGCCGCCATGTGCCACTTGCCAGGTGTTGAGCAGCTCGGGCCTCAGCGGCAAAGTCACCTCGGCCTGGCCACCGTGCATGTGTACGAGCTGCAGGCCAAGCAAGTCGGCAAAGGGAACCTCTGTGGACACCGGACGCTCAACCACCGTTGACCGCCGACACACCACCATCCACGGCCAGGATTTGGCCGGTGATGTGCTTTCCGGCCGCGCTGGCAAACAGGAGCGCCGCGCCCTTGAGGTCGTCGTCATCCCCAATGCGGTTGAGCGGCGCGGCCGAGGCCAGCCTTTCAACGCCGAAGTGCTCCAAGGTGCCCTTGGTCATCTTGCTGGGGAAAAAGCCAGGGGCCAGTGCGTTGACGGTGATGCCATGGGCACCCCACTCTGCCGCCAAGGTCCGCGTGAGGTTGACCACCGCCCCCTTGCTGGTGCCATAAGCAATGAACTTGACGTGCGCGGAGCCCGCCAGGCCCGCGATGGAAGCCACATTGATGATCCGGCCGCTGCGGCGCGGAATCATGCTGGCCTTGCCCACGGCCTGGGAAAACAGGAAAACACTGCGCACATTGAGGTTCATGACCTTGTCCCACGCCTCCAGCGGGTAGTCCTCAGCCGGCGCTCCCCAGGTGGCCCCCGCGTTGTTCACCAGTATGTCGATGGGGCCCAGGCGCTGCAGGGTCTCAGCCACCACGCCTTGAACCTGCGCAGGGTCGCTGGCATCGGCTGCCACCCAACGGGCATCGATCCCCTTGGCTGCCAACTCTGCGGCCGCCTCCTCCAGGTCTGCCGCCTTTCGTGAGGTGAGCATCACCTTGGCGCCCGCCTCTCCCAGGCTTTCGGCGATTTGCAGACCGAGGCCTCGCGAGCCCCCGGTGACCAAGGCCACCTTTCCCGTGAGGTTGAACAACTGTTGGATGGGGGTGCTCATGTCGTCACGCCTTTCGGGGTTTCAGAACCAATCGTCCTGCATGGTGCGGCACACATCTTGGCGCGAGGACACCACTTGAAGCCAGGGGCCAATCTTGGGCAACTCATACTCGTAGAAGTATCGGTTGGCCGCACGCAGGCCTTGATGCTGCGGCGATTCCGATGGAGCAGACAAAGCCACGTCCAGCCACACCCAAGCCATCACCACATGACCGAAGGCCTGTAGGTAGGGTGTGGCATTGGCCAGGGCTTCCTCGGCCACGCCGGTGGCCCAGGCGGCCTTGGTGGCGCCGCCCAACTCCTTCAAGGCCTTGGCCAGCTGATGGCCGTGAACCGCAAGCCCCTGGTGCTGACCGGCGCGCTCGATCGTGGTGTTGATGCGGCCGGCCAAGAGTTTGAGCCCGGCCCCGCCGTCCATCACCACCTTGCGGCCCAACAGGTCCAGGGCCTGGATGCCGTGCGTGCCCTCGTGGATCATGTTGAGACGGTTGTCGCGCCAGTACTGCTCCACCGGAAAGTCGCGGGTATAGCCGTAGCCACCATGCACCTGTATGGCCATGCTGTTGGCTTCGAGGCACCACTCACTGGGCCAACTCTTGGCAATCGGTGTCAGAACCTCCAGCAGCAGATGGGCTTCCTGGCGTGCTTCGGGTGAGCCCGTGTGCAACTCGTCGACAAGCCGCGCGCAGTACAACTCCAGCGCCAGCGCACCTTCGCAATACGCCTTTTGGGCCAGCAGCATCCGCTTCACGTCCGCGTGCTCGATGATGGGAATCTGCGGCTGCGCGGGGTCTTTGCCCGAGGGGCCGATGGGGCGGCCTTGCGGGCGCTGGCGCGCATAGGCCAGAGAGGCTTCGTAGCCGGCCATGCCCAGCATGGCCGCTGCCATGCCGACCCCAATGCGGGCCTCGTTCATCATGTGGAACATGCAACGCAGCCCCTGGCCCGGCTCGCCCACGCGGTAGGCAATGGCACCGGCCCCTTGGCCGTCCAGTCCACCGCTGCCCTGCCCCGCACGAACCGGAAACCGGCCTTCACCAAAATTCAACAAGGTGTTGGTGGTGCCACGCCAGCCACACTTGTGGTTCAAGCCCGCCAGGGCCACATCGTTGCGCTCGCCTGTGAGCTCGCCCTTCTCGTTCACCAGCTTCTTCGGAACGATGAACAAAGAGATGCCCTTGGTGCCCGGAGGCAGTTGGCCATCGGCGAGCGGAATCTTGGCCAACACCAGGTGGATGATGTTTTCGGTGAGTTCGTGCTCACCGGCACTGATCCACATCTTGTTGCCTCGCAGCCGGTAGCGTGGCCCCAAGGGATCCGACTCGAAGTCGGGGCCATCGGGCACGGCTCGGGTGGCCACATCTGACAGGCTGGAGCCCGCTTGCGGCTCGCTCAGGCACATGGTGCCCGAGAAGCGACCGCTGAACTCGTTGAGCGCGAACACCTGCTGTTGCAGCGCCGTGCCGTGCGCCATGAGCAGGTTGGCGTTGCCCACGCTCAGCAGGCCTGCCCCGATGCTCACCGAGGCCTTGGCAAAGAAGGCGTTGGCCGCCGACTCCACCGTGTAGGGCAACTGCATGCCACCGATGGCGTAATCCTGCGCGGCGCTGAGCATCCCGCTGGCTGCATAGGCGTCCCAAGCTTCCTTGGTGGCACGAGGCAAGAGGACCGTCTGCCCATCAAAGCGCGGCTCTTCGGTGTCCACCAGTCGGTTAAAGGGCGCGTACTTGTCGCGGGCCAGCCGCTCACAGGTGTCCAGTACCTGACTGAACGTCTCCCGGCTGTGGTCCGCAAAGCGATCCCGCTCCAGCAGCGTCTCCACGCGCAGCCAATCATGAAGGAGGAAATCGACGACCGCACGCATATCAGATGCTCCCGCCACACGTCGGCCAGAAACCAGACGGCCCCTGGCGCGCTGTGCCGCTGAGGCGCCTCACAAGACCTCGAAGACGCCTGCGGCCCCCATGCCGCCACCGATGCACATGGTGACGCACACGCGCTTGGCGCCCCGCCGACGCCCCTCGATCAGGGCGTGTCCGGTCAAGCGCTGGCCCGAGACGCCATAAGGGTGCCCCAGGGCAATGGCGCCACCGTTGACATTCAAACGGTCCGCCGGAATGCCCAACCGGTCTCGGCAGTAGAGAACCTGCACCGCGAAGGCTTCGTTGAGTTCCCACAGGTCGATATCCCCGACCGACAACCCCAAGCGCTTCAGAACCTTGGGCACCGCGAACACCGGGCCGATGCCCATCTCATCGGGCTCACACCCGGCCACGGCGAAGCCCAAGAAGCGGCCCAGCGGCTGGAGGTGGTGCTGCTGCGCAAAGGCTTCGCTGACCACCACGCAGGCACCGGCACCATCGGAAAACTGGCTGGCATTGCCAGCCGACACGACGCCACCTGCAATCGCCGGCCGGATCCCGCTGATCCCTTCGACGGTGGTGCCTTCGCGGGTGCCCTCGTCCTTGCTGACGGTCACCGTCTGGGTGCGCATGCCCAGCACGGGGTCGGCCACACCGGCGGTCACGGTGATCGGGGCGATCTCCTCGTCAAACTTGCCTGCAGCCTGCGCAGCGCAAGCCTTCTGTTGGCTGGCTGCACCGTACTCGTCCATCACCTGGCGGGTGATGCCGTAGCGCTTGGCCACCTGCTCTGCCGTTTGCAGCATGTTCCAGTAAATCTCGGGCTTTTGCGCGTACAGGGCGGGGTCGCGCAGCATGTGCTGGTTCATCTCCTGCTGCACGCAGGAAATGCTCTCCACACCGCCGGCCACATACACATCGCCTTCCCCGGCGATGATGCGCTGCGCGGCCAGGGCAATGGTTTGCAGGCCCGAGGAGCAAAAGCGGTTGACCGTCATGCCGGAAACCGACACGGGGCATCCCGCCTTCAGGGCGATCTGGCGCGCGATGTTGGCGCCGGTGGCGCCCTCCGGGTTGGCGCAGCCCATCAACACGTCTTCCACGGCGCCGGCATCAATACCGGCACGGGCGATGGCGTGCTGCACCGCATGGCCACCCAAGGTGGCACCGTGTGTCATGTTGAAAGCGCCCTTCCAGCTCTTGGCCAAGGGCGTGCGGGCAGTGGAGACAATCAGTGCGTTGCTCATCGTGGGTGGTCCTGGTGTTCGCGGTGCGTTGCGAGGGCGTCAGCTGAAGGTCTTGCCATCGGCTGCGAGCTGGGCCAGCAGCGGCGCGGGCTGCCAGAACTCGGCGTCGTCATGGGGGTTGCGCGCAAACCGCTTCATGGCCTGCACCACGTTGAACAGCCCCTGCGTATCGGCGTAGCACAGCGGCCCGCCGCGCCACAAAGGGAAGCCGTAGCCGGTGAGGTAGACCATGTCCACATCGCTGGCCTTGTTGGCAATGCCCTCTTCCAAAATCTTGGCAGCCTCGTTCACCAGTGAGTACACCAAGCGGTGAACGATCTCCTCATCGGAAATTTTGCGCGGGGTGATGCCCAGGGCGGTGCGGTGTGCCTCGATCATCTGCACCACCTCGGCCGACGGGATGGCGTCGCGCTTGCCCGGCGCGTAGTCGTACCAGCCCGCACCGGTCTTCTGGCCGTAGCGGCCCTTCTCGCACAAGAGGTCTGCCGTCTTGCTGTAGCGCATGTGCGGCTTCTCCACATAGCGGCGCTT
The DNA here is from genome assembly GCA_009925955.1 of Betaproteobacteria bacterium. Taxonomy (GTDB): domain Bacteria; phylum Pseudomonadota; class Gammaproteobacteria; order Burkholderiales; family Burkholderiaceae_C; genus RFTU01. Next base: position 3,325 of record RFPX01000029.1, on the reverse strand, counting down.
GCGGATGGCCCAGCCGATGTCGTTGCCCGCCAGGTCTCCCATGCGGAAGGGGCCCATGGCAAAACCGAACTTCTCGACGGCCTTGTCCACTTGAGCCGGCGTGCAACCTTCCTCCAGGAGGAAGCCGGCCTGGCGGCTGTACTGCTCGATCATGCGGTTGCCGATGAAGCCATCGCACACCCCCGAGACCACGGCCGTCTTGCGGATGGTCTTGGCCACCTTCATCACGGTGGCCAGCACGTCCTTGGCGGTCTCGCGGCCTCGCACCACTTCCAACAACTTCATGACGTTGGCGGGACTGAAGAAGTGCATGCCCACCACGTCCTGGGGACGTTGGGTGAAGGAGGCGATCTTGTCCACATCCAGGGTGGAGGTGTTGGAGGCCAGGATGGCACCGGGCTTGGCCACGGCGTCCAACTGCTGGAAAACCACCTGCTTCACACCGATGTCTTCGAACACGGCCTCGATGATGAGGTCGCAGTTCTTGAGGTCGTTGTAGCTCAGGGTGGTCGTGAGCAGGGCCATCCGCTCGTTGTACTTTTCGGGCTTGAGCTTGCCCTTCTTGACCTGCGCTTCGTAGTTCTTACGGATGGTGGCCACACCGCGGTCCAGCGCCTCTTGCTTGGTTTCCAGAATCGTCACCGGAATACCGGCGTTCAGGAAGTTCATCGAGATGCCGCCGCCCATGGTGCCGGCGCCAATCACGCCCACGGTTGCAATCGACCGCAGCGGCGTGTCGTCCGGGACGTCGGGAATCTTGCTGGCAGCGCGCTCGCCGAAGAAGGCGTGGCGCAGCGCCTTCGATTCCGGCGTCATCATCAGGGCCAGGAAGTGGCCGCGCTCGAACAGCAGCCCTTCTTCGATACCCTTTTGGGTGGCGGCCTCGACGCAATCGACACACTTCTCCGGGGCCGGGAAGTTCTTGGCCACCGCCCGTACGGTGTTGCGTGCAAATGCAAAGTAGGCATCGCCCTGTGGATGGGATGCCTTGAGGTTGCGCACCAAGGGCAAGGGGCGAAGATCAGCCACCTCCAACGCAAAGGCGCAGGCCCCCTCCAGCAGGTCGCCCTCGATCACACGGTCAAACAGCTTTTGCCCGGGCAAGGCGGCGAGCACTTCGCTCTTCACCGGATCGCCCTTGACGATCATGTTCAAGGCGGTTTCGACGCCCAAGACGCGCGGCAGGCGCTGCGTGCCACCGGCGCCCGGCACCAAGCCCAGCTTCACTTCCGGCAGCGCAATTTGCGCGCCGGGGGACACCACTCGGTAGTGGCAACCCAAGGCCAGCTCCAAGCCACCGCCCATGCACACCGTGTGGATGGCCGCCACCACCGACTTGGGCGTGTTCTCGCACAGGCGAATCAGGCTCAGCAGGTTGGGCTCTTGAATGGCCTTGGGCGAACCGAATTCTCGAATGTCGGCGCCTCCTGAGAAGGCCTTTCCCGCGCCGGTGACCACGATGGCCTTGACGCCAGGATCGCCCACGGCCTGCTCGATCCCGGCGGCCAAGGCTACGCGGGTAGACAGGCCCAGACCGTTGACGGGCGGGTTGTTCAGGGTGATGACGGCAACAGCGCCGCGCACCTCGTAGCTCGCGCTCATCGGGCGGGTCTCCTTGTGGACAGTTGGCGGAAAGTCAGAACCAGGGCGCGACGCAAAAATCGCACGCTCGTTCTATTCTAGGGGGCTCACACCTCGAGCCATTCCTTGCGGATGTAGCGGTTGTCCCGCAGCTCCGAGGGCGTGCCCTCAAACACAATCTGCCCATGGCCCATGACCAGGCAGCGCTCGGACACCTCCAGCGCAATGGTGAGCTTCTGCTCGACCAGCAGAACGGAGACGCCACGGCGTTTGAGCTCGCGCAGGTACTCGGCCACCAGCTCCACAATCTTGGGCGCCAGGCCCTCGGTGGGCTCGTCGATCATGATCAGGTCGGGGTCGCCCATCAGTGTGCGGCACAGCGTGAGCATTTGCTGCTCGCCACCGGACAACACGCCGGCCTCCGTGTGCTGGCGCTCCTTCAACCTTGGAAACAAGGCGTACATGTCGTCAAACTGCCAGCGGGCCTTGGGGTCGGGCTTGGCTGCCTTGCAGCCGAGCATCAGGTTTTGGTGCACGGTCAGCTTCGGGAAGATGTCGCGGTTTTCGGGGACGTAGCCGATGCCGCGGTGGGCGATCTCGAAGGCTTTGCCCCCGATGAGCTCCTGACCCTTCCATTGAACCGAGCCATTCGCATCGACCAGGCCCATCACCGCCTTGACGGTGGTGGATCGGCCCGATCCGTTGCGGCCGAGCAAGCCGACGATCTCGCCGGGTTGCACGCTGAAGTTGACGCCATGCAGCACATGGCTCTTGCCGTAGTAGGCGTGTAGGTTCGTAACGTTGAGCATGTGACGAGGGCTGTGGAGAATCAGGCCGCGGCCGAGGCGGCCTGCTGGTCGGCAAGGACTGAGCCCAGGTAGGCTTCTTGAACACGGGCGTCCGCACGCACCCGCTCGGGTGTGTCGAAGGCGATCACTTCGCCATAGACCAGCACGGCGATCTTGTCGGCCAAACCGAAGACCACGCCCATGTCGTGCTCCACGGTCAGCAAGGTCTTGCCCTCGGTCACGTCGCGGATGAGGCGGACAAACCGGGTGGTTTCGCTCTTGCTCATCCCCGCGGTGGGTTCGTCCAGCAGAATCACCGGGGAGCCGCCCGCGATGGTCACGCCCACTTCCAAGGCGCGCTGCTCGGCATAGGTGAGGTTCATGGCCAGGTGGTCGCGCTTCTTGTCGAGCTTGATCATCTCCAACACTTCGTCCACGCGCTCGGTCACGTCGTCGAGGTCGGCCAAGAACCGCCAAAAGGCATAGCGGTGGCCCAGGCTCCACAACACGGCACAGCGGATGTTCTCGAACGCCGACAAGCGGGTGAACAGGTTGCTGACCTGAAAGCTGCGGGCCAAGCCCCGTCGATTGATGTCAAAGGGCTTGCGGCCATCGATGCGCTGGCCCATGAGCCTGATTTCTCCGCGCGTGGGGGCAAACCGACCGCTGATCAGGTTGAACAGCGTGCTTTTGCCCGCCCCATTGGGGCCGATGATGGCCACACGCTCACCCTGTGCCACGCTGAGGCTGGCGCCGCGAATGATCTCGGTTTTCCCAAAGCTCTTGTGCACATCGATCAGCTCAAGAGCCAGCGCCGGTGACGTGGGGCTGTGCTGCTGGTTCATAGCGACTCCCGGCGCTTGATTTCCTTTTCGATCTCTTCTTGTGTCTGGTCCCACTCGCGCTTGAAGGCGCGCCGGGAGAACTCGAAGAGAACAATACCCAGGACCAGGGTG
>RFPX01000280.1 GCA_009925955.1 Betaproteobacteria bacterium | reverse complement strand
CACCGGCGGGTGCCATCGTTGCGCCCGATTCCTCCAGGCGCTTGCGCACATCCGGCACCTGCAAGGCATCTGCCAAGGCCCGTTGCAGGCGCTGCACGACCGGCGCGGCCAGTGCAGCAGGGCCAAACAGGCCGAACCAGCTGCTGATGTCCACGGCCTTGAGTGCCGGGTGTTCGGCCAGGGCAGGGATCTCTGGGGTCAGGCCTGCGCGGCGCGCTTGCGTGGTGCCAATGGGAATCATCTTGCCGCTGCGGATGTGGGGCAGGGCGCTGGACAGCACAAACACGCCAAAGTCCAGCTGTCCGCTGAGCAGGTCCGTGGTCAGCGGTGCCACGCCCCGGTAGGGAATGTGAACCATGAACAGGCCAGCCGCCTCTTTGGTCATCTCGCCGGCCAGATGCAGGGCCGTACCCACACCGGAGGACCCGTAGCTGAAGCGGCCGGGGTTGCGTTTGACCTTCTGGATGAACTCCGCGGTGCTGCGGGGTGCATCCTTGTTGCCGGCCGAGGCCACCAGGACCATGGGCTGGGATGCGATGAGTCCCAAGCCTGTGAGGTCGCGCAGCGGGTTCAGCCGCAGCTTGCGATTGACCAAGGGGGCAATGGCGGTCTCGTTGTTCGCGCCCAGCAGCAGGGTGTAGCCGTCTGCCGCGGCCTGCACCACTTTCTGCGCTCCCAGCACGCCACCGGCGCCGCCGATGTTTTCCACCACCACCTGAACGCCCAGTTGCTTGGCCAGTTCAGCCCCCACGACCCGGCCGGTCAAGTCGGTACTGCCGCCGGGTGGGTAGCCCACCACGAGGTTGATCGCACGGTTGGGGTAGTCGCTGCCCTGGGCCACAGCCAAGCCCGGGGCCCAGACCGCGCCGGCCAGGCCGAGCAGCACCCGCCGCCGCTGGGGCCCTGCTGCAGGTGCGGGGCTGTCGGGCTTGGTCGAACACGCAGGCGTTTGTGGGGTAGCAGCAGGCTTCATGGTCACGTGGTTGGGGTGGCTCGGGGATAATCGTGGATTGTGCCGCTGCGCACCCCCTACAGAAAACCGCCCAAAGCCATGGCCCAGTACGTCTTCACCATGAACCGCGTCACCAAGACGGTGCCGCCCAAGCGACAGATCCTCAAGGAAGTGTCCCTGTCTTTCTTCCCCGGCGCCAAGATTGGCGTGTTGGGCTTGAACGGCGCGGGCAAGTCCACGCTGCTCAAGATCATGGCCGGCATCGACCGTGAGATCGAAGGCGAGGCCACGCCCATGCCGGGCATCAAGATCGGCTACCTGCCTCAGGAGCCCTTGGTGAACCCCGACCAAACCGTGCGCGAGGCGGTCGAGGAGGGCATTGGTGGCGTGCTGGCCGCCAAGAAGCGCCTGGACGAGGTCTATGCAGCCTATGCCGAACCGGATGCGGACTTTGACAAGCTGGCATCGGAGCAGGCTGAGCTGGAGGCCATCATTGCCGCAGCCGGCAGCGAGAACACCGACCTGCAACTGGAGTTGGCAGCCGATGCCCTGCGCCTGCCGCCCTGGGAGGCCACCATTGGCAACCTATCCGGTGGCGAGAAACGCCGTGTTGCGTTGTGCCGGCTGCTCTTGAGCAAGCCCGACATGTTGCTGCTGGACGAGCCCACCAACCACTTGGACGCCGAAAGCGTGGAGTGGCTCGAGCAGTTCTTGCAGCGTTTTCCCGGCACGGTGGTGGCCATCACCCACGACCGCTACTTCCTGGACAACGCGGCCGAGTGGATTCTGGAACTCGACCGAGGCCACGGCATTCCCTGGAAGGGTAACTACTCAGACTGGTTGGACCAGAAGGAAGCCCGCCTGGAGGCCGAGCAAAAGAGCGAAGACGCCCGCCGCAAGGCCATGAAGCAGGAACTGGAGTGGGTACGCAAGAACGCCAAGGGCCGTCAGGCCAAGAGCAAGGCACGGCTGGCCCGCTTTGAGGAACTGAGCGACTACGAGTACCAAAAGCGCAACGAGACCAACGAAATCTTCATCCCCGTGGCCGAGCGCCTGGGCAACGAGGTGATTGAGTTCAAGGGCGTGAGCAAATCGTTTGGCGATCGCTTGCTCATCGACAACCTCAGCTTCAAGGTGCCCGCTGGTGCCATCGTGGGCATCATCGGCCCCAACGGCGCGGGCAAGTCCAC
>RFPX01000279.1 GCA_009925955.1 Betaproteobacteria bacterium | reverse complement strand
CGTGGCGGCTGGCCTCGGGTGCATTCGCCGGCGTGGCCAGGGCCTGCGCCTGCTGCTCCCACCAATGCTCGAAGCCTTCGAGGTAGCCTCGGTCGCGCTGGCGCAGGTTCTCATGGCTGATGCGCTGGCTGCGGGTCAGCAGCGTGTAGGCAAACTGTTGAGGCGGCAGGTGCGCGTAGCGCTGCACGTTCTCGAACCACTCGGTGCTGTTGCGCGCGGCATTCTGGATGCGCAGCACCTCCACCGCGCGCGTGTCCTCGTACACCCGAAGGGCCCCCATGAGGTCGCCCGGGTGGTCTCCGATGCGCTGAGCCAGTTCGATGGCGTCTTCCAGGGCCAACTTGGTGCCCGAGCCGATGGAGAAGTGCGCGGTGTGCGCAGCGTCACCCATGAGCACCACCGGTGCGTGCCCGTTGTGGTGAACCCAGCGCCGGCACACCACACGCGGGAAGCGGATCCATTGTGAGGATCCCCGCAGGTGGTCGGCGTTGCTCATGAGGCTGTGGCCCTGCAGGACGTCGGCAAACAGGCGCTCGCACCAGGCGATGGAGGCTTCCTTGTCCATATCGGCCAGGCCTGCGGCCTGCCACACGTGTTCGGGGGCCTCGACGATGAAGGTGGAGGTGTCGCGATCGAAGCGATAGGCGTGCGCCTGGAACCACCCATGGGGCGTTTCCTGAAAGTCGAATGTGAAGGCCTCGAACAGCCGACGCGTGCCCAGCCACACGAAGCGGCACTGGCGCAGGTCGATGTCGGGTTGGTAGGTGGCGGCGTACTTCTGGCGGATGCGGCTGTTCAGGCCGTCGCTGGCGATGATGAGGTCGGCGTCCGGAAAGTCTTCGTCGCGCGCCTCGGCTTCAAAGCGCAGTTGAACCCCCAGGGCTTCGCATCGCGCCTGCAGGATGTTGAGCAGGCGCTTGCGCCCGATGCCGCAGAAGCCATGTCCGCTGGAACGCACGCGGGCGCCACGGATGTTGACCTCGATGTCGTCCCAGTGGTTGAAGGACTGCAGGATTTCGCTGGCGGTTTCAGGGTCGGCCTGTTGCAGCCGACCCAAGGTCTGGTCAGAGAAGACCACGCCCCAGCCAAAGGTGTCGTAGGGACGGTTGCGCTCCACCACGGTGATGTCATGGGCGGGGTAGCGCTTCTTCATGAGCAGCGCGAAATACAGGCCGGCAGGCCCGCCGCCAAGGCAAACGATCTTCATGCGGCAACTGTTGATGTAAATAGTTTAGAAGTCAAGCAGTTGAAACCTGGGGGGCGGCCTGCGGTCTTGTCAGGCAGCGCTGAAGCGCGACAATGGCGGCATGAACCAGCCCCTGAGTCCCTTCAAATCTGTCAGCTACGCCGGGCGTGCACCCGGTGTGAAGCTGTTGGTCACGGCCGCCGTGCATGGCAACGAGGTCTGCGGCACGCATGCACTGCGTCGCCTGATCGAGGAACTCGACCGCGGTGACGTGGTGGTCTCGCGCGGCCTGTTGACCCTGGTGCCGGTGACCAATCCCCTGGCCTTCAAACAAGGCACGCGCAACGGTGACCGCAACCTCAACCGCGCCTTGGGCCCGGCGGCCGTGCCCCGCGAGTTCGAAGACCATGTGGCCAATTGGCTGTGTCCGCTGATGGCCCAACACGACGTGTTGCTGGACCTGCATTCATTCAATGCGCAAGGCAAGCCGTTTGCCATGCTGGGCCCGCGCAACAACCGCGATGCCACCGAGCCCTTCCGGCACGCTGCCGAGGAGGAAGCTTGGGTGCAGGTGTTGGGTGTCGACCGCGTGGTCGATGGCTGGCTGGGCACCTATGTGCGTGGCGTCGCGCGTCGGCGTGAAGAGGCCGGCGAGCGCGCAGCCGGCTTGGACCTCAACCCGAACTACGGCGTGGGAACCACCGAATACATGCGCTCCATCGGCGGGCGTGCGCTGACGCTGGAATGCGGCCAGCACCGCGATCCCCAGGCGCCCGAAGTGGCGTACCAAGCCGTGCGGCGCACCCTGGCGCATTTCGGGCTGACCGATGAGGCCCCGCCTGAGCGGGTGTCGAACATCGAAACCCTGACGCTGCACGAGGTCGTGGACAAGCAGCACCCCGAGGACCGCTTTTCCCGGGATTGGCAGAGCTTCGACGCCTTTGAGGCCGGTGAGCTCATCGGGGTGCGCCGAA
>RFPX01000278.1 GCA_009925955.1 Betaproteobacteria bacterium | reverse complement strand
GGCCGTGTAGCCACCATGTAGCCAAACGCACGAGGAACTGGTGGCGTTTTGCTCGAATGCTGGGTCAGCGTATTTGGCTGAGTCACTGCGCGCAGCCGCTGGGAAATCGTTTTTCCGGAGCGTCAAGTCACATTCGATCGAGCCCAGCGGATCAAGATGTGCCAAGCCCAGGAAGGCGCCAACGGTCTCACGCGGCCCGAAGTGAAGCAGAGTTGATTCGATCTATAAACCGTTGCAAGGCAGCTTTGTGCGCACCGGTAGCAAGGTCGCGCGCGTTAACTGCGAATTTCTCCAGCGGCGCCTGATTACACAGGCTTTCCAACTGCGCGAACACACGTTGGTCACCTGATCCACCCTCGGTACAGAAGAAGGCGACTCGCCTGAAGTGACCCGAATGCAATTGCACATAGGCTCGAACCGGTGAGGCCAAACTCCAATTCCAAACAGGTGTGCCGATGATCACGAGCTCGTAGGCGCTGGGATCGTGAAGAGTGGGCCGAATCGTTGCCACACTTCCCCGCATAGCCTGCCAGCTGCAGCGCATGTAGCCCAGAAGGCCAGTTCGCGGTGGACCAATGTCCTGGATACGGTCGATATCTGCACCGCATAGGGAGGCCATCTCCCTGGCAAGCTGCTCGGTATGTCCAGAGCGCGAGTAAAAAGCGATCAACACCTTCATCTGTGTCTTCCTTTCCAGCTCAACTGGTACATCTGAAGAAGCCTGGTGTGCCCTTCTTTTCTTTTCACTAGGAGCGCGGCAAGTGAGGCGGGCATTGGCCATCGGGCACTTCCCCTGTCTCCTCATCGACCCAGGTGTTCATGTTCAACTCGCTCTCAGCGTCGACCAGTGACTGCCCCGGGGCCAGGCGTTCCTCATCGCCTCGGAGGAAGTCGGCTCTTGCCATCTCGTATGTTTCGAAGGGGCCGAAGGCTTCTTCGTCACCATCAGCCTGCCAGTAGATGCCATCAGGTCGCTCCAGCAAGACAGGATCGGTGCTGGGTGTGGGTTTGATAGCGCGCGCGGACCTCGGCAACCGCCGGCGGGCATGAGCAGAACGCTTGGAACCAGATAGAGACTTGGCTTTCATGGCACCCTCTTTAAAACAGCATAGGAATGCACCAGCGCCCGCACTTGATCTTGTTCAGCCGTGGAAAAGAATTCTTCAGGATTGACGGATAAAGCCCCCGCCACCGGGCTTGACCGGGCGCAGCCCGAAAGCCCCAGCGCCGCCTCACACTTGAGCGCTTCCCATCACCACGACCGCCTTGATCGCAGTGGAGCGCATATGTCAAAACCTTCCAAGGCCCAGTCTCACCATGCAGCCGGGAGCCGCACGCACGGGGCGGGTGTCCTGCGGCCGCAACGGCATGACCCGTACCGCCCAGTCGGGAAGCTGCCTGAAGGCAGCACCTGCCCAGCTTGCCAAGCGCAGGTGCACAAGGGGCGCTGGGTGCGTTCCCCCGCCAACGGGGGCATGCACACGGCAGCCAACGCCACTTTTCCTGGTTCATCGCGCGCCTCGGGGTCAGCGCATCTCTGCCCAGCCTGTACACGCATCGCCTTGCGTGACCCCGCCGGGACACTCCATCTCAAGGGGCGCTACGTCAGTGAGCATGAAGCGGAACTGCGTGCCCTGCTCGCCCACACGGCCGAGCGTGAAGGAGCCTTGCACCCCCTGGAGCGCCTGATGGCGGTGAGGCGGCAAGCCGACGGCAGCCTAGAGGTGACGACAACCGGAATCCACCTGGTGCGGGCAGTAGGGCATGCACTGCAACGTGCCCACCAAGGCCAACTCGAGATCGACTACCTGGAGGAGGAGTCACGGGTGCGGTCGACCTGGACCCGCGATGATTAAGTTTGCGATTACCCTGCAGAGTCACTGCTGAACAGCATCAATGTCGGACACTGAACCTGCTGCGGCTTCACCATGTGCCCATCAAAGAGTAGATATTGGGCCAGGCTGGGTTAGAGGCGCCGTTCATAAGGGGCGATATGGAGCGCTCTCCGATCGTACGTGAAGTAGTCACGGCCTGAGTGGCGCGCTCCGTGGTCTACAGCCATGGTGCAGGCGTTACGCACGACCTCCTCTGCACTTGAAGATGAAACGGGGCAGCACCGTTCCCACGTTCCCTGATCAGCATCACAGTGGTCGCGCCGACGG
>RFPX01000277.1 GCA_009925955.1 Betaproteobacteria bacterium | reverse complement strand
TCTACGAGCAAAGCTTTCGTTTCTTCAACCTGGGCTACGGTGCGGCCCTGAGCTGGGTGCTGCTGGCGCTGGTGGCTGCGCTGAGCGGCATCAGTTTTTGGAGCAGCCGCTACTGGGTGTTCTACGCTGGCGAGAAGGACGCCCCCAAGTGAGCCCTTCTCTCGACTCCAGTGGTCTGAGCGACCGGGCCAGCCGTGCCCAGACCCTGGTGCGCACCACCTTGTTGCTGTCGGTGGCGGTGGTGATGCTCTATCCCTTGCTGTGGTTGATCGGCGCCTCATTCAAGAGCAATGCGCAGATCTTCAGCGAGGTGGGGTTTTGGCCGGATTCGTTTGACTTCGGCTCCTATGCCAAGGGTTGGAAGACGAGCACCGAGTACACCTTCGCCACCTATTTCGCCAACAGCTTTTTGATCACGGTGCCGCGTATCGCGGTCACCGTGATCTCCTGCGTGCTGGTGGCCTACGGCTTCGCCCGCTTCGAGTTCACGGGCAAGAAGCTGCTGTTCGGCATCATGATCGGCACCATGATGCTGCCCATGATCGTGCTGCGGCTGCCGCAGTACCTCATGTTCAAGGAGATGGGCTGGCTCGACACCTATCTGCCTTTGATCATTCCTTCTGCCTTCGCCACCGACACCTTCTTCGTGTTCATGCTGGTGCAGTTTCTCCGGGGTATCCCGCGGGACATGGAAGAAGCGGCGGTGATTGACGGCTGCAATTCGCTGCAACTGCTGTGGCACATCATCGTGCCCTTGCTCAAACCCGCCATCATCTCGGTCATCGTGTTTCAGTTCATCTGGACCATGAACGACTTCATGGGGCCTTTGATCTACCTCGCATCGGTGGAAAAGTACCCCGTCTCCTTGGCCCTGAAGATGAGCATCGGGGCCACCGAAGAGGTGGAGTGGGCCAATGTGATCGCCATTTCGGTGGTGGCCCTGATTCCCAGCGTGACGGTCTTCTTCTTGGCCCAGCGTCATTTCATCGAGGGCGCGTCGTCGTCCGGTATCAAGGGCTGATTCGCCATGGCACAAGTTCGTTTGAGGGGTATCGAAAAGGTCTATCCCAATGGCTTCAAAGCCGTTAACGGCGTTGACCTGGACATTCGCGACGGTGAGTTCATGGTCTTCGTGGGGCCCAGTGGCTGCGCCAAGAGCACGCTGCTGCGCATGATTGCCGGGTTGGAACGCATCACGGGTGGGGAACTGGAAATCGGGGGGCGTACGGTCAATGAGCTGCCGCCCAAGCAGCGCGGCATCGCGATGGTTTTCCAAAACTACGCGCTGTATCCCCATATGAAGGTCTATGACAACTTGGCCTTTGGCCTGAAGCTGGCGGGCCTGCCCAAGCCGGAGGTCGACCAGCGGGTGCGACAAGCAGCCCAGCTGCTGGAAATGGAGGCCTTGCTCGACCGCTACCCCAAGCAGTTGTCGGGCGGGCAGGCGCAGCGCGTGGCCGTGGGCCGGGCCATCGTCAAGAAGCCGGAGGTCTTTCTCTTTGATGAGCCCTTGTCGAACCTGGACGCCAAGTTGCGCGCCAGCATGCGGGTGCGCTTGACGGACCTGCACCGCACCCTGCGCGACCAAGGCCAGCCCGCCACCGTGATCTACGTCACCCACGACCAGGTGGAAGCCATGACCATGGGCGAGCGCATCTGCGTGCTCAAGGCCGGCGAGATTCAGCAGGTTGACACCCCGACCGCTCTGTATGAGCGGCCAGCCAACGCTTTCGTGGCCAGCTTCATTGGCAGCCCCGAGATGAACATCCACCCCGCCGAGCGCCAGGACCAAGATGGGCAACCCGGTGTGCGGCTGCAAGGCCCGGCGGGCGAGGTGAGCCCCTGGTTGCCCTTGCCGGCGCAGCGGGCACAAGAGCTCGACCGCGTGCTCAGTGGAACGCGCCTTCAGTTCGGTATTCGACCGGAGCATATGGGCCTGAAGCCGCGAGCCGATGGTCAGAGCACGGCAGTAGCGGCGCTGATGCGATCGGTCGAACACATGGGCAACGAGGTGTTCGTACATGTCAGCCTGGGGGGCGTACCGCTGACGGCACGCGTGCCGGCCGAGGACCTGACCGTGCTGCGCGATGTGGCCCGGGGCGACGCCTGCACGGTCCACCTGCACCTGTCGGCTGCTCACCTGTTTGACGTCCACACCGGGGC
>RFPX01000276.1 GCA_009925955.1 Betaproteobacteria bacterium | reverse complement strand
CACGGCCATCGACGCGCACCAACTCACCCTCGGCCACCAGCCTGTCACCGGCATGCAGCCGCACCCTGGGGAAGAAGCTCGACACCTCGTCCGTAAAGGTCTGACCCTCGGTCATGTTCATCAACTGCTCCAAGGGCAGGGTGACGGCGCCCACGGTGAGCGTCAGCTCCACGGGCAGCTGTGCCATGCTGTTGGAGGTGCCCAGAGCAGGGGAATCGGGGGTCGAGGCGTCCATGATGCGGCGTCCGAAGCGGATATATACCTAAGTATATGATGCGTTAGTCTAATGCCACAAGGGCGGCCGGCCCGCTTGGCGCCGCTCGGCGGGTCAGCCCACCAGGGCGCGCAACTGCTGCAGCGTGTCGTCAAAGTCCGTGAACTCACGGGTGCCCTGGCGCAGGAACTGCATGATGCGCGGCCACTTGTCCAAGGCCTCATCGATCACCGCGTCAGCCCCCTTCTTGTACTCCCCAATCTTGATCAAGATCTCCGAGCGTTTGTAGGCGGCCATCAACTCCCGCAGGCGTCCTGCCGTGCGCAGGTGCTCGGGGGTAGAGGGCTGTAATCGAGCCCTTGGCGCCCATGCCCGATCGCTCCAGAAGACGCGGTAGGGTGGCAAACACCGAAGGGGGGAAGCCCTGACGCGCCGGCGGCTCACCGGCGGACAGTCCGATTTCGCGCAGTGCCCGCGCGAACCGGGTCACCGAATCCATCAGCAGCAACACCTTCTGGCCTTGGTCTCGAAAGTACTCGGCAATGGCCGTGGCCAAGTAGGCGGCGCGTGCACGTTCCAAGGACGAGCGGTCAGAGGTGGCACACACCACGATCGACATGGCCATCCCCTCAGGCCCCAGGCTGTGCTCCACGAACTCGCGCACCTCTCGGCCGCGCTCACCGATCAGGGCAATGACCCGCACATCCGCCTGCGCACCCTTGACCAATTGCGACAAGATGGTGGACTTGCCCACACCCGCGGCGGCGAACACGCCCACGCGTTGCCCCTCACCCACCGTCAAGAGCCCATCCAAAACGCGCACCCGCATGGGCAATGGGCGGTCAATGATCTGCCGGGTCATCGGCGGCGGCGGGTCGTTGTAGATCGGATACAGAACACCCGGCTTGCTCAGTGGAGGCCCGCCATCGCACAGACGCCCCATGCCGTCCAGGATGCGCCCCCGAAGTTCATCGGAAACCTCGACGCTTTGCGCAGCCCCCGCGGGAAACACCTGAACCTGGGCCGAAATACCCTGGCTCTCCCCCAAGACGGCCACGATGACCAGTTCGCCTTGGAAGCCCACGGTTTCGCCGAAGCACAAGGTGGTGCCATCGGGCTTGCGGAACTCCACGAGATCGCCAACACCCACACCCTGCAAGGCCACCTTCACCACGGTCCCAATGGCCTCCACAACCTTGCCGGCCATCACCTTGGTGCGCAGGCGCTGCAGCCGAAGGTCGGTGCGGGCAAGCCCGTCCAGCAGTGGGTTGGCGGATTCGAGGAGGGCCATGTCAGGGCTGCAGCACCTGCTGCACGAACTTCAGCTGAGACTCCACCCGAAGGTCGACCACGCCCAGTGGCGACTCGACGATACAGTCGCCAGGCTTGAGTGCCAGGGCGGGCTCCACACGCACGGCACCGCGAAGCGCATGCTGCTCCATCAGGTCCCTCAACTGTTCCCGCAGGCCTTCCACCTGAGACTCGTGCACTTGGATACGGATGTCCTGCGCAGCCGTCATCTCCGCAAGCGCCCGGTGCACCGAGTCATTCACCAGTGCAGAAACATCGGCGCTTCGAACGATTTCCCGCACACAGCGCATCACCAGGTCCAACAGTTGAGGCTCTGTCTCTCGGACCCAATGAACCAACTTGGACTGCAATTCGGCAACGCTGGACAAAAGTTCCTGCTGGACATCCACGCGGCCCTGCTCTTGGCCGCAACGGCGGGCGTCCTCACGCACCGAGTCGGCGTGCGCCACGATGTCGGCTGCCTGCGCACGCGCCGACAGCAGCGCCTGCTCGGCCTCATCGTTCAAGGGCGTGTGGTACAGCTTCACCCTTTCCAGCGTACGCCGCCGGTAATCGGTTCCGTTGTCGACACAGATGACTTCGAGCTGCCCTTTGAGCAGCTCAATGGCCGGCAGGATCCTGTCGCGGTGCAGGCCGTTGGGGTA
>RFPX01000275.1 GCA_009925955.1 Betaproteobacteria bacterium | reverse complement strand
CTGGGCCAGGGTGCGGCCCTTCAGACCGGGTTCAACTGGGCCCGCGAAGCCGGCGTGCAGTGGGTGGTGACCCTGGATTCCGACGGCCAACACAACCCTTCTGATGCCGTCAAGCTGCTCCAGCTGGCCCGGGCGCATGGTGCAGACGCCGCGCTGGGGTCGAGGTTCTTGGGCCAAACGGAGGGCATGCCCGCCTCTCGCCGCTTGCTGCTGCGGTGTGCGCTGGCTTTTCAGAACGCCACGGCGGGCATCCGGCTGACCGATGTGCACAACGGGCTTCGTGTTCTGTCGCGCCGGGCCCTGGAAAAGATTGTGATCACACAAGACCGCATGGCCCATGCATCTGAGATCGTCAGCCAGTTGGGGGCCAGCGGACTCAAGGTCATCGAGGGCCCCGTCACCATCCGTTACACGGCGTACTCATTGGCCAAAGGTCAGTCGTCCATGGGTGCCGTGCAGATCTTGGTGGACCTTTTGTTGGCGCGTCTGGGTCGATGATGGCCGCGCCAACGTTGACCGCACAAGGCCGCCATTCATGATCTCCGTTGTCTTGTCGCTGCTGATGCTGGGGGTGTTCTTGGTGGGCATGGTCGCTCGCAAGCGAAGTCCCCCTGTGGCCGTGGGCATCATGTCCGTGGCGCTGGTGGGCATTTGGTTTGCATGGCGACCCGACGACCTCACGTCCATTGCGCACTGGATGGGCGTGGGTCGCGGCACCGATCTGGGCCTGTACCTGGCCATTTCGCTGTGCCTGCTCACCATTGCGGCGCTCTTGGTTCAACTGCGGCACTTGCAGGTTCGCTTCACACAACTGGCCCGCGAGGTCGCGCTGATGCAAGCCCGTTCGGCAGCGGCCCGTCCCGAATTCAACGTGCAGGCGCAAAGATCAGCCAGCGACTCACCACCAGGGAAATCAGCACAATGACCACGTCCGTGCCCACCTTGGACCAAAGCGGATTCAGGCCCGCGTGATGGTGCAGGACGTGAATCAGGGCACTGGAAATCAGCAGATTCACGCCACTGAGCGCCGCAAACCCCATCATCTGGCGAGCCAGGTCCCAGCGCTGTGGCCCCGCGAAGGTATAGCGGCGATGCAAGCAAGCCCCCACGATGGTCGCCACCAACCGGCTGAGGAGGTTGGCCAGAAGAACGGAGGCACCGAAGAGGAGCGCAGCCCCGTAGGCCAAGTAGTCGCTGATGGCGACCACCAGCCCGACCCCCGCATAGCGGCTGAGCATCGCAAACCAGGATCGAGCCTTTGCCCGCCAATCCGGTGAGACGTGCTGCGTCTGGCGGTTAACATCAGGGTCCAAGTCCACTTCGCCGTCTCCTGCCGCACATGCAGCACCTGCACATCAAACGCCTGCTCACTATAAGGGCCGACTTACCGCTTGGGGTGTTGGTGTGATCCTGGTCACCGGTGGTGCCGGGTTTATCGGCAGTAATTTTGTTCTGGACTGGCGACAAGTCCATCCAAACGAGCCTGTGGTCAATCTGGATGCGTTGACCTACGCAGGCAACCTGGAAAACCTGGCTTCACTTCGGCAGGATGACGGGCATCACTTCGTGCATGGCGACATCACCGACCGGGGTCTGCTGGACTCTTTGTTGGGCAGCCACCGGCCTCGGGCGATTGTTCACTTTGCTGCAGAAAGCCATGTAGACCGGTCGATCCACGGGCCTGGCGCGTTTATCCACACCAACGTGCAAGGGACTTTCCAGTTGCTGGAAGCCGCCCGCGCCTACTGGGGTTCCCTGGACCCGGCGGAGCAGGCCACGTTCCGTTTTGTTCATGT
This sequence comes from Betaproteobacteria bacterium, assembly GCA_009925955.1. GTDB lineage: Bacteria > Pseudomonadota > Gammaproteobacteria > Burkholderiales > Burkholderiaceae_C > RFTU01. The sequence goes on along the minus strand of RFPX01000275.1, from coordinate 387 downwards.
GAGCACAGACGAGGTGTATGGCTCCCTGGGCCCAGATGATGCGCCGTTTACGGAAACCAACGCCTACGAGCCCAACAGCCCCTACAGCGCCAGCAAGGCCGCCAGCGACCATCTTGTGCGCGCCTGGCACCACACCTATGGGCTGCCGGTTCTGACCACCAACTGCAGCAACAACTACGGCCCTTATCACTTTCCTGAAAAGCTCATCCCGCTGATGATCGTCAATGCCCTGGCCGGTAAGGCACTGCCGGTGTATGGCGATGGCATGCAGGTGCGCGACTGGCTCTACGTCAAGGATCATTGCAGCGCCATTCGCCGTGTCCTTGAGGCTGGGCAGCTGGGCGAAACCTACAACATCGGCGGCTGGAACGAAAAGCCCAATATCGA
>RFPX01000274.1 GCA_009925955.1 Betaproteobacteria bacterium | reverse complement strand
CCGCAGCCCTCGTGAGCCTGCTGGGCCTGCTCAGCATGCCCGCTTGGGCTTCATCAGCCGTCACCGACCAGGCCGCCCGTTGGCTGTCCACCCAATTGAAGGTACCGGCCGAGCGCATCACCGTTCAGGCGCCCGACCCTCGCTGGCAAATGCCCGCGTGCCCGGGGGGCCCGCGCTTTGACACCCCTTTCAGCAACGCCAACACCGTGCGGGTTCGCTGTGAAAGCCCGCAGTGGCAGGTGTTCCTGCGGGCTCAGTGGCCGGAAGAGACCCAGCCGGCAGTCGTCCATTCGGCGCCGGCCTCGGTGCCAGCCCGGGCTGATGCCTCAACGGGGTCCAACACTGCCCCAGGCCGTACGGCCGCCGAGCCCCGCAGGGGCATCGTGCTCACCCGGGCGGTCAGCCGGGGCAGCCTCCTGTCGCCCGCCTCTGCCGAGCCCACTCAAGTGCCGGCGCGCGAGGCCGATTCCTTGCTCATCACCGACCTCCAGTTCCTGGATCAAATGGAAGCGGTGCGCGACCTGCCCGCGGGGGTTCCTTTGCGTCAGACCGACATCCGCCCTGCGGTACTGGTGCGACAAGGCCAGTGGGTCACCATGACGGTGGGCCACGGCAGTGGATTCACCATCACCGTGCGGCTGGAAGCCCTGCAGGACGGTCGACTCGGCGAGCGGGTGATGCTGCGCAACACCGAGTCTGGGCGCACGGTCAGTGGCGTGGTGACCGGCATGAACGCAGCAAAAGGGGCCTAAAAGTGGCCATTTGGGTTCAAATGCGTGCATATAGACGACCAAAAGCCAGCCATTTAGGCCGGGCAAAAAGTTGCGCAGCACGGCCTCAAGTTTGGGAAACTCATGCCGATCCTGTCAGGGAGAAAGTCCGAGAACCGTCCCTGTAACCGTTCCGGATAACGGCCAACCGGCCGGGAAAGTGAGCACAACATGACCGATCCGATCAGCACCTACGGCCGCCCTTTGGGCGTCAACGGCAACCGTTCAACGGCCCGTCAAGAGACCAGCAAGGGCGTGTCTGAGGCGGCCCCTCAAACCCCGTCGGCTGCACGCAGCCCCGACACACCGTCCCGCCCGGTCCAGGGTGAACAGCTGCAGCTCAGCGAAACCGCGCGCCGCACCATGGCCGACCCCGGGTTCGACCGGGCCAAGGTCGATGCCATCAAGACGGCCCTGCGCGAAGGCACCTATCCCCTGGATTCGCGCAAGATCGCCGAGAGCTTCGTGGCCCTCGAACGCCTGATCGACAACTGAGCGGGCCTCAGCCTGCTGACGACCGAGTTGCCCTGACATGTCCCCCACGCTGTCCCCCAGCAACATCCCAGCGGCCGAGGCCCTGGTGGGGCAGTTGCACGACCTGTTGGAAGCGGAGTTCGAGCAGCTCAAGGGCGGTCAAGTGGACTCGCTCGACGACCTGCAGAACCGCAAGTCCCTGCTGTTGGAGCAGTTGGCCCAGCTGGCACCGGGCCAGATGGTGGCCGATTCCCCCATCCCCGACGTGTGGAAGCCCTTCGCTGAAAAGGCACGGGCCTGCAGGCTCCTTCACCAGCGCAATGAAATCCTGGTTTCGCGCAAGCTCGACGCCGTTCGTGGCGCTCTGACCGCCCTGCAGGTGTCGGCCGAGGGCCTGATCGAGGAAACCTACGACCGCAAGGGTCGCCTGTCCTGGGGTGCTGGCCGCCGCCGCACACCGCAAAACGCCTATCAGGACGTCTGACCGTCCGCCTGCTCGCCGCGGGCCTTTTCGTCACCGGGCTGCATGCCGCGCAGCCAATACACCCAAGACAAGATGACCGCCACGGCGGTGTAGAGCTCCGGCGGGATTTCCTGCTCCAGTTCCACGCGCGAAAGCAAGGCCACCAGTTGCGCGTCCTGCGCCACCCATATGCCCTGCTCCTGTGCCCGCCGGATGATCGTCTGGGCCAGTTCGCCCTCGCCGCGCGCCACCACCACCGGCGCCGGGTTCAGTCCGTATTCCAGGGCCACGGCCTTCAGGCGTGGGGGGCGTGGAGGACTCATGCGGCACCACCCGCTTGCGCCCAGGCCATCTCGTCCGATGCAGGCGCACCGGTCACGATGTCCAGCGAAGACAAAACCAGCCCGCTTTGGCTGAGGTTCAGCCGCAGTTCACGGGACTGTTCACGCGCCTGCTCGGCCACCTCGGGCCGCAGT
>RFPX01000273.1 GCA_009925955.1 Betaproteobacteria bacterium | reverse complement strand
GTCGCTTTTTGGACCGCTCATGGACATTTATCAGCTCTGGATGGGACTCGTGAACGTGATGGCCGACGGCTTGGTCGGCGCCAGCGCGTGGCAGATCGTGGCCTACACCCTCGTGGTGACCCACATCACGATCGCCTCGGTCACCATCTTCCTGCACCGCTCGCAGGCGCACCGTGCGCTGGACCTGGGGCCGGTTCCGTTCCATTTCTTCCGCTTTTGGCTGTGGATGACCACCGGCATGGTCACCAAGGAGTGGGTGGCCATCCACCGCAAGCACCACGCCAAGTGCGAAACCGACGAAGACCCCCACAGCCCACAGACCCGTGGCATCCGCACGGTGCTGCTCGAGGGCTCGGAGCTGTACCGGGCCGAAGCCAAGGTACAGGAAACCCTGTCCAAGTACGGGCACAACACGCCCGATGATTGGATCGAGCGCAACCTCTACACGCGCCACAGCGCCCTGGGCGTCTCGCTCATGCTGATCATCAACCTGATGCTGTTTGGCGCCATCGGGGGAGCCGTGTGGGCGGTTCAAATGTTGTGGATCCCCATCACGGCGGCCGGCATCATCAACGGCATCGGCCACTGGTGGGGCTACCGTAACTTCGAGGCGGTGGATGCTTCCACCAACATCTCGCCCTGGGGCATCATCATCGGCGGCGAAGAACTGCACAACAACCACCACACCTACCCCACGTCGGCCAAGCTGTCGGTGAAGCCGCACGAGTTCGACATCGGCTGGCTGTACATCCGCATCCTGCAGGCCCTGGGCCAAGCCACGGTGCGCAAGACCGCACCCGTGCTCAAGCTGGGCGCTGTGCGCGAGCAGGCCGATGGCAAAACCCTGGAGGCACTGATCCACCACCGCTATGAAGTGATGGCCGATTACGCAGCGGCCCTCAAGCGCGCGTGTGGCGCCGAGTTGGACCGCCTGCGGGAGCAGGGCCGCAAGGGCAGCGACAGCTGGACGCAGATGCTGATGGCACACCGCTGGTTGCCGCGCGACGACGAAAAGGTGCCCCAGGGTGTGAAGCCGCAGGTGGCCGTGGCCATGGCATCAAGCCCCGTGCTGACCAAGCTGGTGGCCATGCGCGAAGAGCTGCGCCAACTGTGGACCCGCACCAATGTGTCGCGCGAGCAGCTGGTCAGCGACCTGCAGGCCTGGTGCCAGCGAGCCGAGGAAAGCGGCATTGCGGCGCTGCAGGAGATGGCGCTGCGGGTGAAGGCCGCGCGAATCTGAGCCGCGGCTGAGACCTTCCAAAAAGAAAATGCCCGCTCATTGAGCGGGCATTTTTCCTAGGGCGCTGTTCGCCAGGGCTGCAGGGGACAAGCCCCCGCCCCAGAGCCGAATCACTTCAGCTTCGTTTCCTTGTACAGGACGTGCTTGCGCGCCTTGGGGTCGAACTTCATGAATTCGAGCTTGTTGGGCGTCGTCTTCTTGTTCTTGTTGGTGGTGTAGAAGTGGCCGGTGCCCGCAGAGGACTCCAGCTTGATCTTTTCGCGGCCGCCTTTGGTTGCCATGATGTGTCCTTTCCTTAGATCTGGCCGCGCGCGCGCAGGTCGGCGAGCACCACGTCGATGCCCTTCTTGTCGATCAGGCGAAGCGCCGCATTGGACACGCGCAGGCGCACCCAACGGTTCTCGCTTTCAACCCAGAACCGGCGGTATTGCAGGTTGGGCAGGAAACGACGCTTGGTCTTGTTGTTGGCGTGGGAAACATTGTTCCCCACCATGGGCTTCTTGCCCGTGACTTCACACACGCGTGCCATGTGGACACTCCAAACTTGAGTCAAACAGCCACACTGTCGTGCGGCCTCACCTCGCCATAAGGGTGGCGGTATCCCGAAGCGGCCACGAATGTGGCGCGCAGCAAAGCCTTCAAGTATAGCGGAAAACCCGGATCCTGGGCAAGTGCGGCACCGAGGCGCCGGGCAGGCCCGGCATGCCCGGGGTCAGCCTTCCTGTTCTAAAAAGCGTTGGGCGTCCAAGGCCGCCATGCAACCGGTACCGGCGCTGGTGATCGCCTGGCGGTACACGTGGTCCTGCACGTCGCCGGCGGCAAACACGCCCGGTACGCTGGTCATGGTGGCCATGCCGGCCAGGCCCGATCGTGTGATCAGGTAGCCGTCCTTCATGTCCAACTGGCCCTTGAAGATGTCGGTGTTGGGCTGATGGCCGATGGCGATGAAGCAGCCTTG
>RFPX01000272.1 GCA_009925955.1 Betaproteobacteria bacterium | reverse complement strand
ATGCCCTGAACCTACTGGCCCTGCATGCACGATGTTTTCTGCAAAGGTGTTGAGCAGTGGGCGACAGGTTTCAAGCAACGCTGCTTCACCGCCGACCAATAAATTCAAACGACCTTGCATGGCTTCGTTGGGTGTGCGGGTCATGGCAGCGTCCATGAAGTGCACGCCAAGTTGCTGCAGTTGAGTCGCCACTTGCAAGGTCGAGTTCACCCTGGGCTCGGATCTCGTGTTCGGCCAGTTCATCGACGACCGTGATGGGCAACTTCAGATTCATGGGGATTTCGGGCACTGGGGGCCAGACGTGCTGGCCGGTGATGGGCGAGGCAATCACCTCGGCAGGACGTGGATTATCGGCTGCCCGAGCAGGGACGGCATGGGCACGCATCTGCGCAGAAGCGACCAAGACCATACACTGACGCTCCAATCCGCCAAGACAGCATCAACTCGACATGAACGCTCGACTGTCGCTTCTCGCGTTGATTACGGCCACCGCACTGGGCTGCGGCGGTGCAGACGATCCAACCCTGCTGCTCTACAAACCCACGGGTAGCCTCCAGTGCACGTCAACGCAAACCACTCAGGCGCGATTGCTTGCTGAAGTATCGGCACTGCGTGACGCGGGCGTTTTCGTCATGGCCAGCAGCTGCGCCAACGATGGATTGCCCCGTATCGCCCTTTGTGGTGCCGATACCGGAGACTTGTTTTCGGTGACGGTCACACCCAGCGCTGAAGCCTCTGCAGGGCGCTTGGGCTACAAACCCGCTGCGCACTACCCAAGCGCTCGCCCCATGGCCTGCCAGTAACGCTGGGCTGTGGATGGCGTGCGGGGCGAGAGGTCACACCCTGCACAGCCTGAGCTTTTCGTAGGCGCAGCAAGTTGTGACTCAAACGCGGCTGACTTATCAGCAACAAGCTCTGACACTGACCAGCGTCATGAGAAATCACAGCCTCACGAAATTTCACGTTGGCCAAACCCGCGCGCTGCTGGCATCGAATCTGGTGGTGCTCCGGCGCCAAGCCGGACTTTCGCAGGAGGCGCTGGCGCTGGAAGCCGGGGTTCACAGAACGTTTGTGGCCCATGTGGAGCGGGGCGCCCGAAACCTCTCGATCGACAGCGTTGAAAAGTTGGCCATTGGGCTTCGAGTTCCCCCTGTGGTGCTGCTGGCACCCGACATGGAGACCTTGAAGTCCTTGACTTCCGCGGAGTAAGGCAGTGCCCAAAGGCGCGGGGGCGTGACCCGCGCCTGCACCGGCTGCCATTGGCAGCAGCAAGGAAGCCCAACATGGCCAGCCCCCGCGTGACGCCACAAGCGCTTCCGCTGAAGGTCTATCTTCGGCGCTTGGTATGGGTCTGCCTGATCCCATCCGTGGTGACGGTTGTGGGGCTGTCTCTCGTGTTGGCGCAGCGCCTGCAAGCCGAGCAGACGGCTCAGCTTGGGGCCTTTGCCCGCAGTGTTGCAGCCGATATTGACGCAGAACTGTTGTCCCGGATTCATGGATTGCAGGCCCTTGCGGCGGGTGCCCCCGCGCTCGATGGGCCGCCGTCCTTTGCCCAGTGGCACGAACGGATCACCGCTTACGACGCCACGTTTGATGCGCCGGTGCTGGTGGCCGACGCCAACCGCCAAACCCTGATCCATTCGCGTCGGCCGCTGGGAACGCCCATGCCCCCGGTGGCCACGCCCAAGGGGCGGTCTGCGCTGTCCGATGCCGTGGCCACCGGCAAGCCTGCGGTGGGCGACTTGGTCAGAGGGGCTGTTCTCCAGAACCTCATGGTGGCTGTGGCCGTACCCATCTCGAGTGGGCGATCTGAGTTGATCGCCATGGCGCTCATGCCGGCCGCCCAACTCAGCAGCTCATTGGCGGAACGATCACTGCCGCAGGGCTGGGACGTGCGACTGGTGGACAGCGTGGGCCAAGTGATCGCCCCGTCCGGCCAGCCGCCCAGTGCCGAGCCGGGGTGGGCTGCGCAACCTCGCAGCGTCGAACAGACCCTGGCCCACGCTCCGTGGAAGGTTCAGATCGAAGTGGGCCTCCTTGCGTTCTACAAGGACCGCTTGCTCTTGCTGGCGCTCCTGTTGTTGGGCGCAGCCGCCACCGTGACCGGGGCTGTTTGGGCAGCCCGCAACCTGGCCGGCAGCCTAGAGGGCTCCATCCAGCGACTGGGCCAGGGCTTGCAGCCAGGCCACGAGCCGGACAGGCACGCGCTGCGCGAGGGC
>RFPX01000271.1 GCA_009925955.1 Betaproteobacteria bacterium | reverse complement strand
CCCATTTAATTAAATGGGGTCAGAGTCATTTTATTTGCGAACAAAAGCCGAGGCGTGAAAAATGGGGACAGAGTCAAAAGACGCCATCGGTGACCCACCTCACCCCGCCGCCCCAGACCCGCCCGGATCGGCTTCAACCGCCTTGCGTGGACGGCCGCGCCCACGCGGCGCCAAAGGCCGCGCTGGCGCCACGCCTTGGGCCTGAATGAACTCCGGCGAGGCCAGCGCCCAACCCTTGAGCGCCGCCTCGGTGATGTGGGCCACCTCCCGCTCGGTCGTGCCGGCCTCCAGGCTGTCGCGGTAGCGCCGCTCCCGCTCGAAGGGGGTGTTGCCCAGGGCCCAATAACGGGGGTGGTCACTGACCAAGCGGTCTCGCCGAAGGCCCAGGTGGTGGGCGGCACTGGACCAGGGCCATTCCTGGGCCTGCGAAACCAGGCCAGCGCGCACCGGGTTGAGCTCGATGTAGCGCATGCAGGCCAGAAAGTAGCGGTCGGTTTCCACCGGCGAACACTTGAAACGACCTTCCCAGAGGGTTCCGCTGCGCCCGTGAACGGCGTTGTGAGCGCCCACATACCGGCGTCCCAGGGCCTGCATCATCCGGCTCAGGGCTTGGGCTGAGGGTGGCGTCAGCAGCAAATGGAAGTGGTTGTCCATCAGCACATAGGCCTGCAGCGTGACCGCGTACTGGTCCAAGACTTCGGCCAGCATGTCGCGCCAGGCCCGGCGGTCGGCATCACCCCGAACGATGGACTGCCGGTTATTGCCACGCTGGATGACGTGGTGGGGCCATCCAGGCAGCACGAGTCGGGGCAAACGGGCCATGGCCGATCAGCCGAACAGCCGCCGCCCGGTCAGCCGCTCATGCTCGCGCACGGCGAAGCGGTCGGTCATCCCGGCCACGTAGTCGGCCACAGCCCTTTGGGTGTCGGGGCGCTGCGCGTACTCCGCCGGCATTTCCGATGGCCGTTGGGCATACACGTTGAAGAGGTCGTGCACCACGGCTTTGCCACGCTGCGTTTGCGCCAGCACCTGCTCGTGGCGATACAGCGCGCGAAACAGAAAGCGTTTGAGCTCGGTGATGGCCGCCCGCATCGGTGCGCTAAAGCCGACCAACGCCGGACCTTGGCGTGCTTGCCAGGCATCGGCCGGACGCGCATGCGCCAGGCGGGCCCGAGTGGTGCCCATGAGGTCGTGCACTTGCGCCGACAACATCCGCCTCAAGACTTCGGACAGCAAGCGCCGCCGGCCCATCGCGGGCAGGCCCGGATGCTCACGCACCGCCTCGTCGTGAAAGTGGCGCACCAGGCTCAAGTCCATCAGCTGGTCCAGCGTGATCAGCCCAGAGCGCACACCGTCATCCACGTCGTGGGCGTTGTAGGCAATCTCATCGGCGAGGTTGCACAACTGGGCTTCCAAGCTGGCCTGGTAACCCACCACAAACCGGTGCGCCACACCGTGGGGCTCCAGCGCTTCCATATGACGCGCCACCCGCATGGAGCAGTGCTTGAGGATGCCCTCTCGGGTCTCAAAGCTCAGGTTCAGCCCATCGAACTGCGGGTAGCGCTGCTCCAGCACATCCACCACGCGAAGGCTTTGCAGGTTGTGTTCAAAACCGCCGTGGCCCTTCATGCAGGCATTCAGGGCATCTTGGCCGGCGTGGCCAAACGGCGTGTGGCCCAAGTCGTGCGCCAAGGCCAAGGCCTCCACCAGGTCCTCGTGCAGGCCCAGGCCGCGGGCCATGGAGCGCGCCAGTTGCGCCACCTCCAGGCTGTGGGTCAAGCGGGTGCGAAACAAGTCCCCTTCGTGATTGAGGAAGACCTGGGTTTTGTAGACCAAGCGGCGAAAGGCCGTGCTGTGGACGATGCGGTCGCGGTCGCGCTGGAAGGCATTGCGGTCGGGCGCGGCGGCTTCGGGCACGCGGCGCCCGCGGGAGCGCTCGGGCCAGCTGGCATAGGCCGCCAGGGCGGCCTCATCATGAATGGCGTGGTACTCGCTGATCCAGTAGGCCTTGGGCATGGCATGTCCTTTGTCGGCAGTGAAAGCACTTGCGTGATGCCAGTAGCAATCGAGCCGCCCAGTTGAGCCAATGCCGCCCATGTACGAGTAGCCACACTCCACTCATTGTTAGACCAAATGTCATCGGCATGTACGATGTCGCCAGTCGAGTCCATCCACGCAAGCATGGACTTAGCACGCTCGTTGTAGTACAGACCTCGCTCGA
>RFPX01000028.1 GCA_009925955.1 Betaproteobacteria bacterium | reverse complement strand
TGCTGCACCGAGGTGGTGCCGGTGGTGGTGGCCACCTTCTTGCCGTTGAGCTGGTTGATGTTGGTGATGCCCGAGTTGGCCTTCACCGCCATGCGAACCTCTTCCACGAAGGTGGTCACCGCGAAGGCCACGTCCTTTTGACGGTTGGCATTGTTGGTGGTGGAGCCGCACTCGATGTCCACGGTGCCGTTTTGCACCAGGGGCTGGCGGTTCTGGGAGGTGACGACCTGGTACTTGATGTCGAGCTTGGACATGCCCAGGGCCTTCTGGATGTCGGCCAGGGCGCGCTGGCAGACCTCCACGTGGAAGCCGGCAAACTTGCCGTCGCCCAGGGTGAAGCTCAGGGCGCCAGAGGACTCGCGCACGCCCATGGTGACGCTGCCGGAATCCTTGATCTTCTTGAGGGTGTCGGCCTGGGCCAGGCCCGTGGCAGCAGCCAGGGCCGCCACCAGGATGAGAGACTTCTTCATGAATGCTCCTGTGGAGGGTGGGAAGGATGCGGCGGGCTGCCACATGTAACCGATTCTAGGGAGTAGCTGGGCCCTGAAGATATGCCCACAGACCCTGAGCCGAGGCCTTGGTGGGCCGCACACCGGGCGCGCCCGGGTGCTCGCGGTAAATCCGCACCTCCATGGTCAGACGGAAGCTGTCCTCGGGCGCCGCCTCGACCAGGCGCCCGGCCCGCAGCTCCCGCTGAACCGACCCCAGCGGCAAGAAGGTCAGCCCATGGCCTTCGATGGCCATGGCCTTCAAACCCTCGGCCATGTCGGTTTCATAGACCGGGTGCAGCTCGGCGGCCTGGGGCGAATCCTTGAGGATCAGGTCCACCAGGCGCGCCAAGTACGCCCCGGGGGCGTAGTTCAAAAACGGAATGTGACGCCCCTTGTCCCCGGGCAGGGTGTACACCGCGCGCCCGCGGGCATCGGCACAGCTGAAGGGGGCCAGGGTTTCCCGCCCCAAGACCAACATGTCGTATCGCTCGGGGTTGAGCTGCAGCGGCTGGGAGGGATGGTGGTAGGCGATCAGCAGGTCACAGCCGCCTTCGCTCAAGCGCATCGCCGCATCGTGCACATTCAAGGCGGTCAAACGGCTCTTGAGGGGGCCGAAATGGGCCTGCAGGTCCATCAGCCAATGCGGGAAGAAGGTAAAGGCCAAGGTGTGCGGCACGGCGAATTCGATGACGTCGGCCGAGTCGCCCTGGTGGCTGCGCACCAGGTGGCGCGCGCTTTGCAGCGCCCCCAGGATTTCCAGGGCCTGTGCGTGCAGCAGTTCGCCGGCCGGCGTCAGGCGCGTGGGGTAGGACGAGCGGTCCACGAGGTCCACCCCAGCCCAGGCCTCCAGCGCCTGAATGCGCCGCGAGAAAGCGGGCTGCGTCACATGGCGCAGCACGGCCGAGCGCGAAAAGCTTCGCGTTTCGGCCAGGCTCACGAAATCTTCAAGCCACTTGGTTTCCATGCCCGCTGCGCTGCAACGCCCACATCGAAGCATACCGTCCGCCCAAGGCCAAGAGGGCCTCGTGGGAGCCCCGCTCGATGATGCGGCCGTCTTCCATCACCAGGATCTCGTGGGCATCCACCACGGTGGACAAGCGGTGGGCGATCACCAGGGTGGTCTTGCCCTGCGCGGCGCTGCGCAGTTCGGCCTGAATCGCCCGCTCGTTGGTCGAATCCAGCGCCGAGGTGGCCTCATCAAAGATGAGGATCGGCGGGTCCTTGAGCAGGGTTCGCGCGATGGCCACGCGCTGCTTTTCCCCGCCCGACAGCTTCAGGCCGCGCTCGCCCACCATGGTGTCGTAACCCTGCGGTGTGGAGGCGATGAAGTCGTGGATGCGCGCCGCACGTGCAGCGGCCTGCACCTCCTGGCGGCTGGCGCCGGGCCGGCCGTAGGCGATGTTGTATTCCACCGTGTCGTTGAAGAGGACCGTGTCTTGCGGGACGATGCCAATGGCGCGGCGCAAGGAAGCCTGCGTCACAGCCCGGATGTCCTGGCCGTCGATGGTGATGCGTCCAGCGCCATCGGGCACGTCGTAGAAGCGAAACATCAGGCGGGCCAAGGTGCTCTTGCCGGCACCGGAAGAGCCCACCACGGCCACCGTCTTGCCCGGTGGAATCTCAAAGGACACGTCCTGCAAGATGGGGCGGCGGGCCGCGGGCTTGGGCGGTTCGTGGGGATCAGCAGACCCCTGTGCCGCAGAAGCCGGCACCGCGGCAGCGGCGGCCCCGCGCTCATAAGCAAAGCTCACGCCCTCAAACCGCACGCGCCCCGTGGCCACCTGCAGGTCGGGTGCGCCGGGCGCGTCGGCCACTTCCCGCTCGCGCTCGAGCAGCCCAAACATCTTGTCGAGGTCTGTCAGGGCCTGCTTGATCTCGCGGTAGATCACCCCCAGGAAGTTCAAGGGGATGTACAGCTGGATCATGAAGGCATTGATCATCACCAGGTCACCCAGGGTCAGCCGGCCGTCGACCACCCCCTGTGTCGCCCGCCACAACATCAGCACCAGGGCCACCGCAATGATCAGCTGCTGCCCCGTGTTCAGGATGCTCAGGGTGGTCTGGCTCTTGAGCGCGGCCTTGCGCAGCCGCTCCAGGCTCTCGTCGTAGCGCCGGGCCTCCCAGGGCTCGTTGTTGAAGTACTTGACCGTTTCATAGTTCAGGAGCGAGTCGATGGCCTTGGTGTGGGCCTTGGAGTCCATCTCGTTCATCTCGCGCCGAAACTGGGTGCGCCACTCGGTGATCTTGAACGTGAAGGCCACGTACACCACCAGCGCCGCCACGGTGATCCAGGCAAACAGCGAATCGAACTGCACCGCCAGCAAGGTCAGCACCAGGGCCACTTCAATGAGGGTGGGCAAGATGCTGTAGAGGGAATAGCTGACCAGCGCATGCACCGCCCGCGTGCCGCGCTCGATGTCGCGTGTCATGCCCCCGGTCTGGCGCTCCAGGTGAAAGCGCAGGCTCATGCCGTGCAGGTGGTTGAAGACCTGCAGGCTCAAGCTGCGCGCGGTCCCTTCGGTGGCCTTGGCAAAGATGAGTTCGCGCAGCTCGGTGAACAGGGAGGTCGACAGGCGCAGCGCGCCGTAGGCCAGTAGCAGGCCCACGGGCACCACCAACAGGGCCTGCGGGTCGCCGGGCTGGATGCTCAGGCTGTCCACCAAGTGCTTGAGCAGCACCGGTACCCCGACGTTGGCCAGCTTGGCCACCACCATGAAGGCCAGGGCGGCCCCCACGCGCCAACGGTAGCGCCACAAATAGGGAAACAAGCGCTGCAGCGTGCCCCAATCGGACCGTGTGGAAGGGCTGTGGGCCGCCGGGGCGGTGCTGGTGGGGTTTCCGTGGGCGAGTCCGCGCATGGGGCTCATTCTCGCCTGCACCAACCGTTGGCCCCTGGCGCTATGCTCGGGCGCATGAGCACCAGCCCTTCCCCCGATCCCCGCCAAGCCGACAACCCCGTGAAGCTGCCCACCGACAAGGAGTTGGTGCTGCGCGTGATTCCCATGCCCGCCGACTGCAATGCCAATGGCGACATCTTCGGGGGCTGGGTGATGGCGCAGGTGGACTTGGCCGGCGCCGTCCTGCCGGTGCGGCGCGCCCGCGGGCGACTGGCCACCGTGGCGGTGAACCAGTTCATCTTCAAGCAACCGGTGAAGGTGGGTGACCTTCTGAGCTTTTATGCCGAGATCACCCGCGTGGGCACCACTTCGATCACGGTGGATGTGGAGGTGTATGCCCAACGCCTGCGTGATGGCGGCGAGTACGCGGTGAAGGTGACACAGGCCACCTTGACCTATGTGGCCACCGACGAAAAGGGCCACCCCAGGCCGGTGCCGCCGGCCTGAGGCGTCTGCTTCAAGCGCCGCTCAGAAGCGGCTGAAGTCGGGCTTTCGCTTCTCGAAGAAGGCTTGGAAGGCTTCTCGCGCCTCCGGGCTGCGCAGGGCTGCGCCGAACTGCTCACCCTCCACGCCCACGGCCTGCAGCACGGTATCGGAAGACCAGCGCTTCATCAGGCGCTTGGTCTGGCGCACTGCGGAGGGCGGCAGGGCATTGAAGCGCTCGGCCATGCGGCGGGCGTGCGGCAGCACCTCGGCCGCGGGCAGCACCGCGTTGGCGATGCCGCAGTCCACCGCCTCTTGGCCGGTGAAGGGGTCGCCCAACATCAGTTTCTCGGCCGCGCGGCGCTGGCCCATGAGGGCGGGCACCACCAGGCTGGCGGCGAACTCGGGGACCAAGCCCAAGCTGGCAAAGGGCATGGCCAGGCGGGCGTCGTCGGCCACATAGACCAAGTCGCAGTGCAGCAGCATGGTGGTGCCGATGCCAATGGCCGGGCCCGTGACCGCCGCCACCAGGGGCTTGTCGAAGGCCAGCACCGCCTGGATGAATCGAAACACCGGCGAGTCCTGCCCCTGCGGCGGGCGCTGCATGAAGTCTTCCAGGTCGTTGCCCGAGGTGAAGATACCGGGCTGCCCAGTGATGAGCGCGGCGCGCACCGAAGGGTTGTCCACTGCCGCTTGCAGGGCCACCGCCATGTCTTCGTACATGGCGATGGTCAGCGCGTTCTTCTTCTCAGGGCGTGCGATCTCGATGGTGGCCACACCGTTGATCAGGCCAGATTTGATGCTCATGACAAGGGCTCCTCAGACGCGTTCCAGGATACCGGCGGCACCCTGGCCGGTGCCCACACACATGGTCACCATGCCGTACTTCAGGTTCTTGCGGCGCAGGGCATGCACCACCGTGGCCGCGCGGATGGCCCCCGTGGCGCCCAGCGGGTGGCCCAAGGCGATGGCGCCGCCCATGGGATTAACCTTGTTGCGGTCGATGTTCAGGGTGTTGAGCACGGCCAGGGCCTGCGCAGCGAAAGCCTCGTTGAGCTCGATCCATCCCAAATCGTCTTGCTTCAAACCGGCGTAGCGCAGGGCGGCCGGAATCGCCTCGATCGGGCCGATGCCCATGATCTCCGGCGGAACGCCACGCGAAGCAAAACTCACGAACCGCGCCAGGGGTTGAAGGTTGAAGCGCTTGCAGGCCGCCTCGCTGGCCACGATCAGCGCGCCCGCACCATCGCTGGTTTGCGAACTGTTGCCCGCCGTCACCGAACCCTTGGCGGCAAACACCGGCCTGAGCTTGGCAAGACCTTCCAAGGAGGTGTCGGCACGCGGGCCTTCGTCCACGCTCACGGTGCGGCGCTTCTCGCTCACGCCCCCGCTGAGCAGATCAGGCGAGCGGTCCACCACCTCCACAGGGGTGGTCTCGTCGGCGAACTCACCGGCCGCGATCGCCGCCAAGGCCTTTTGGTGAGAAGCCAGTGCAAAGGCATCTTGGTCTTCGCGCGTCACCTTCCATTGCTGCGCCACCTTCTCGGCGGTCATGCCCATGCCATAGGCGATGCCGATGTTCTCATCACGGTCGAACACGGCCGGGTTGAACGATGGCTTGTTGCCGGTCATGGGCACCATGCTCATGCTCTCGCAACCACCGGCGATCAACACATCGGCCTCGCCCACGCGGATGCGGTCGGCCGCCATCTGCAAGGCGGTCAGGCCCGAGGCACAAAAGCGGTTCACGGTGACCCCGCCCACCGACTGGGGCAAGCCCGCGAGCAAGGCCGCAATGCGGGCCACGTTCAGGCCTTGCTCGCCCTCGGGCATGGCACAGCCGATGATGGCGTCTTCGATGGCCTTGGGGTCCAGGGTGGGGACCTGCCCCAGCGCGCCGCGCAGGGCGGCCACCAAGAGGTCGTCGGGGCGCGTGTTCTTGTAGTAGCCGCGGCCGCTCTTGCCGATCGGGGTTCGCGTGGCCGCCACGATGTAGGCGTCTGTCATTTGTTTGGACATGTCGATCTCCCTGATCAATTGCGGACGGGTTTGCCGGTGGAGAGCATGCCCATGATGCGCTCCTGTGTCTTGGGGTGGTCGAGCAGGCCGCAGAAGCGTTCGCGCTCCAGCCCCATCAGGTACTCCTCGCTCACCAGGGATCCCGCGTCGACATCGCCTCCACACACCACCTCGGCAATCAGCTTGGCAATGTGGAAGTCGTGCGCGCTGATGAAGCCGCCGTCGCGCATATTGGCCAGCTGTCCCTGAATAGTGGCCACACCGTTGCGGCCCACCACCGGGAACAGCGCCTTGGCCGGTGCGCGGTAGCCGCTTTCGGCCATGGCGCGCGCCTGCTGCAAGGCGACGTGGAGCAACTCGTCCTTGTGGGCCACGATCACATCTGAACTCAGCAGATAGCCCATCTCCTGAGATTCCAAGGCCGAGGTGCCCACCTTGGCCATGGCCGCCGCGGTGAAGCCTTCTTTGAGGAAGGCGAAGATGTCGGCCCCTGAGTGCGCCGCCGAGGCCATCTCGGCGGCCCGCCGTGCGATGTAGGTCAAGCCGCCGGCGCCGGGCAAGAGGCCCACGCCCACCTCGACCAGGCCGACATAGCTCTCCATGTGGGCCACCCGCCGGGCACAGTGCACCGCCAACTCGCAGCCACCACCCAGGGCCAGCCCACGCACCGCAGCCACCACCGGCACCTGCGCATAGCGGATGCGAAGCATCAGGTCCTGCAACTTCTTCTCTTCTGGTGCAATGCCCTTGGAGCCGGCCTTCATGTACACGGGCATCATCGACTCGAGGTTGGCGCCTGCGGAAAACACCTCGTCGGGCGACCAGATCACCAGGGCCTTGTGCGAGGCCTCGGCAATGGCCAGCGCCTGGTGCAGCCCTTCGGTCACCGCGGGGCTGATCAGGTGCAGCTTGGCGGTGATGCTGGCGATCACGATGTCGCCGTCCAAGGTCCAGGCCCGCAGTTCTTCGTTGCGGAACAGCTCGGTGCCACTCTTCAAGGGGTCAGGGCCGGGCGAGCCCTTGACGGTTTCCCGGAACAGCTGCCGGGTGTAGACCGGCAGGCTGCTCAGGCCCACGAACCGGCCTGATGCCGGGCTGTAGGAACCGTCGGCCGTGTGCACACCACCGGCTTGCGCGACCGGGCCTTCAAACACCCAAGCCGGCAGCGGCGCAGCGCACAGGGCCTTGCCGGACTGGATGTCGTCTTGGATCCACTGCGCCACCTGCAGCCAGCCGGCCTCTTGCCAGAGCTCAAAGGGGCCTTGCTTCATGCCAAAGCCCCAGCGCAGGGCGAAGTCCACGTCGCGGGCGGTTTCGGCAATGGTTTGCAGGTGCACCGCGGCGTAGTGAAAGCCGTCACGCAAGATGGCCCACACGAACTGCGCCTGAGGGTTGCTGCTCTCGCGCAGCAGCTTCAAGCGCTCGGCCGGCGGCTTCTTGAGGATGCGCTCCACGAGGGGGTCGGCCTTGCCCGTGGACGGCACATACTGCTGCGTGGCGGGGTCCAACCGCAGGATGGTCTTGCCCTCCTTCTTGTAGAAGCCCGCCTTGGTCTTTTGACCCAGAGCACCCGCCTTGACCAGGCCCTGCAGCACCTCGGGTGTGCCGAAGTTGCCGTAGAAGGGGTCGGTCTGCAGCGACAGCGTGGTTTGCAGGGTGTTGATCACGTGGGCCATGGTGTCCAAGCCCACCACGTCGGCCGTGCGGAAGGTGCCCGAGGAGGCCCGGCCCATCTTCTTGCCGGTCAGGTCG
Organism: Betaproteobacteria bacterium; assembly: GCA_009925955.1. Lineage (GTDB taxonomy): Bacteria > Pseudomonadota > Gammaproteobacteria > Burkholderiales > Burkholderiaceae_C > RFTU01. The sequence goes on along the minus strand of RFPX01000028.1, from coordinate 3,264 downwards.
TCCACCACATCAAAGGGCAGGCCGAACTTCTGCGCTTCGGTCATGGTGGCCAGCAAGCCGGCAATGCCCACTCGGTTGGCGATGAAGTTGGGCGTGTCCTTGGCCCGCACCACGCCCTTGCCCAGGGTGCTGGTGGCAAAGGTTTCGAGCTGGTCCAGGATGGCCGGGTCGGTCGATGGCGTGGCGATCAACTCCACCAGGGCCATGTAGCGCGGCGGGTTGAAGAAGTGGATGCCGCAGAAGCGGCTGCGCAGCGCATCGGGCAGCGCCTGCGACAGCTCGGTGATCGACAGGCCCGAGGTGTTGGACGCCACGATGGCCTGCGGCGCGATGTGTGGCGCCACCTTGGCATACAAGTCCCGCTTCCAGTCCATGCGCTCGGCAATCGCCTCGATGATGAGGTCGCACTCGGCCAAGAGACCCAAGTCGTCCTCATAGTTGGCCGCCTGGATGCGCGCCGCCTCAGAGGCCAAGCCCAGAGGGGCAGGCTTGATCTTCTTGAGGTTGTCGATGGCCTTGAGGGCAATCGCGCTCTTGCCGGGCGCACCACCGGCCGCGCTGGGCAGGTCGAACAGGACCACCGGTACCCGCACGTTCACCAGGTGGGCTGCAATCTGCGCGCCCATCACGCCGGCGCCCAGAACGGCCACCTTGCGCACATTGAATCGATTCATGAAAAGTCCCTCCAGAGGATCGGCGTGCCGTCACCGGCCACGCCCATCCAGTCGCTTTGTATGTCCCGGACGTCTTACTCGACGCGGATCCAGGTTTGCGTGCGGCCGAGCATCGGCGCGCCGATGAAGCCACGCACCTCCAGCTTCTTGCCACCGTCGATGGGCTTGATCCTCACCTTGTAGGTCTTGCCGTTGTTGGGGTCCAGGATTTCGCCCCCTTCCCAAAGCGTCTTGTCACTGCCCGCGCGCACACCGGTGATGATGGTCATGCCCAGCACCGGTTGGTCCTTGCGGGCGTCGCTGCACTTGTCGCACTTGGCATCCTGCTTGGTGGGGTCCATCAGCTTTTCGATCTTGCCGGTCAAGGTGCCGCCGGCCTCGGTGATGCGAACCAGCGACTTCTCCGTCTTGGTCTCGTCATCGATGGACTTCCACAGACCCACGGGCGTGTTCTGAGCAGCGGCAATGCCCGGTAGCGCAGCGGCCAAACCGCTCAGTGCAACGGTCAGCATCACGTTCTTCCATGCGTACATCTAGCTTCTCCTGACGTTTGGGTTTTCAAAACAAGGACTCGTCCATTTCCATCAGCGGCTTCACACCGGAGCGCGCCGAGCGGATCAGCATCGCCGTTTCGGGCAACAGCTTGGCGAAATAGAAGCGCGCGGTGGCCAGCTTGGCGGTGTAAAAAGGATCACCGCTGGCCTGCTTGCTCAGCGCCACGCGGGCCATTCGGGCAAACAGGTAGGCAAACACCAGGTGTCCACACACCCGCAGATAGTCCACCGCAGCAGCACCCACCTCGTCGGCGTTGCCAAAGCCCTTCATGCCCAGCTCCGTGGTGAGCTTGGTCACCTTGTCACCCAAATCGGCCAGCGGGTTGATGAACTCCTGCATCTCCTCACGCACGCCCTCTTCTTCCACAAACTCGGCGATGCGGCGACCGAAGGCCTTGAGCTTCTTGCCGTTGTCGCCCAGCACCTTGCGGCCCAAGAGGTCCAGCGACTGGATGGTGTTGGTGCCCTCATAGATCATGTTGATGCGGGCATCGCGCACATGCTGCTCCATGCCCCACTCGGCGATGTAGCCGTGGCCCCCAAACACCTGCAGGCACTCTGAGGTGGCTTTCCAACCGTTGTCGGTGATGAAGGCCTTGACGATGGGGGTCAGCAGGGCGACTTCGTCAGCCGCCTCCTTTCGCACGTCTTCGTCAGGGTGGTGCAGTTCCTGGTCGATGCGCAGGGCGGTGTGCACGCACAGGGCACGGGCACCCTCGGCGTAAGCCCGTGCTGTCAGCAGCATGCGGCGCACATCGGGGTGCACGATGATGGTGTCGGCCGGCTGATCAGGCTGCTTGGGGCCGGTGAGGGACCGCATCTGGCGCCGGTCCTTCGCGTAGGCCACCGCATTCTGGTAGGCGACTTCGGTGAGGCCCAAGGACTGCATGCCCACCCCCAGCCGCGCCGCGTTCATCATCACGAACATGGCCGCCAAGCCCTTGTGGGGCTGGCCCACCAAGGACCCCACGGCGCCATCCAAAGTCATTTGGCAGGTGGCATTGCCGTGGATGCCCATCTTGTGTTCCAGACCCGAGCAGAAGATGCCGTTGCGCGCGCCCAGGCTGCCGTCGGCGTTCACCAGGAACTTGGGCACCACGAACAGGCTGATGCCCTTGCTGCCGGGCGGCGCATCGGGCAGGCGGGCCAGCACCAAGTGGATGATGTTGGCGGCCAAGTCGTGTTCGCCGCTGGAGATGAAGATCTTGCCACCGGTGATGCGGTACGAACCGTCGGCTTGCGGCTCGGCCTTGGTGCGCAAGAGCCCGAGGTCGGTGCCGCAATGTGGCTCGGTCAGGCACATCGTGCCGGTCCACTCGCCGCTGGTGAGCTTGGGCAGGTACATCGCCTTCTGCTCAGCCGTGCCGTGCGCATGCAAGCACTCGTAGGCCCCATGGGTGAGGCCGGGGTACATGGTCCAGGCCTGATTGGCGCTGTTGAGCATCTCATAGAAGCACTGGTTGACGGTGTGCGGCAGGCCCTGCCCGCCGTAGGCCGGGTCGCAGCTCAGGGCGGGCCAGCCACCCTGGACATACTGGGCATAGGCCGCCTTGAAACCCGTGGGGGGCGTGACTTCATGGGTGCTGCGGTCGAGCTTGCAGCCCTCTCGGTCGCCCACCGCATTCAAGGGCTGCAGCACCTCCGCCGCAAACTTGCCACCTTCCTCCAGCACCGCATTGATGGTGTCGGCGTCCATGTCGGCATGGGGCGGCAGTTCCTTCAGGGCCGACACGACATCCAGCACTTCGTGCATCACGAACTGCATGTCGCGCAGCGGGGGGGTATACGAGGCCATTTCAGTTACTCCTGTTTACATGCCATTCAATCGTGGGGCTACCGGGGTCCGACCCTGGCTGCACCCCTTTTTGCGTCATCGGTGCACGGTCCAGCCACGCTGGCGTGAAAGCCGCCGCCCTTCATCGGTTAAGCACGGCGACAGGGTGCGCACAAAGCCCTGCTGCGCCCGCTCCAGTGAGCCCGGATGGCGCAAGAAACGCGCGTCGTGGTGCAGCGCCAAGATCAGGCCGTGTACTTCA
>RFPX01000270.1 GCA_009925955.1 Betaproteobacteria bacterium | reverse complement strand
TTGCGCCCCCATGTAGAAGCTGAATGGCCAGCCGAAGAAATTGATGGACGCCAGATCCCTGGCGAAGAACGCGACGACGTAGGTCACCACAAACCAGATTCCCAACAGAACTGCAGTCAGTCTGAGGTTCTTCTGCCAGTAGCGCCGGTGGTTTTCCGTCACTTCCATGAGCAAAACTCCTGTCTCCAATTACCCCGACGGGGGGCACCGATTCCAACTCCACACCCAAGCCCCAAGGGGCTTGCTCGATCCGGCGGGGGTGTGTCCCGCCCTTCGCGGCCATCGAAGGCGGTCAGCTGCTGCCAACCCCCTTCGATGACCCGATTCCGGTTTCGCGCCTCAACTGCGCGGCCACCTTGGGCTCAAAACCCTCCAGGTGGCGGATCACGCGCGCGGCCTCGTCTCGCTGCCCAAGGTCCATGTGGGCACGCGCCATCTGGTACCAGCCGTAGGGGCTCATGGGCTGCATCTCGGTGTTGCGCTTGAGCGCGGCGATCGCCTCCTCAAACCGCTGCTGCCGAATGAGCGCCAAGCCCAGGCCGTACCAGGCGCGGTCGATGGAGGGCTCCAACTCGATGGCCTTGCGAAAAGCCTGCTCGGCTTCCTGGGCCAGTTCCTGCTGCTCCAGCACAAAGGCCAGGTTGAACCAGGCCGCACCGGAGCTGGGCATCACGTTCACCAGTTGGCGCAGGTGCAGCACCGCGCGGTGCAGGTTGCCTCGCGCGGCTTCCACATTGGCCAGGCTTTGCAGCACGTAGCCGTCCTCAGGCCATCGCGCCAACATGTCGCCAAAGGTGTCCACCGCCTGTTCCTGCATGCCCAGGAACAGGAAGGCGCGGGCGCGCCACTTCAGCATGAAGAAGTCCAGGCCGGAGCCGTTGCGCGCCGTGGTGCTCATGGTCGGGTTCATTGGCACAGGCCTTGAAGGGGGTTGGCCCGGCACTGGTGCACCTTTTCGGTCAGTGCGAAGAACCACACCCAAAAGAGCAAGATGAAGGTCACCAGGGGAATGTGGCGGTCCACCACCAACGCCGGGGTGATGCGGCGCACCAGGCCGGTGAAGGGGTTGGTCAGCATCGACAGGGCTTGATAGAAGAGGTTCTGGTCGCGCTTTTGGCCGGCCAACAGGCCCAGCAGCCAACGGCCGGCCAGGCCGAACAGGGCGATTTCCGCGATGAGTTTGAGACAGGACGCCAACAGCAACATGGACTTGGTCTTTCGTTGGGGGCCATCCTTGCTTTGGGCCTTACCCCAAACTGACTTTGTGGTTATTCCTCAGGAGTACGGAGCACAGGGCTTTCCCTTGTTTCGGCCGTGACCACGATGGGTGTCAACTAAACTGGACACTTCCAGCGCCGCACCAGCGGCCACACAATGCACGCTTCGGCCCCTGAAGGAAGTCACATGGCCCATCACCTGCTGCCCCCCTACCCGGCCTCACGCCCCCGACGCCTGCGCCGCGATGCGGCCATCCGGGCCCTGGTGCGCGAGCACCACGTGCACGCCTCGAACCTGATCCTGCCGGTCTTCATCCTGGATGGGGTCAAGCAGGTGCAAGACGTGGCCAGCATGCCCGGCGTGCAGCGCTTGTCGGTGGACGAGTTGATGCCCGTGGCCGAAGACTGCGTGAAGCTGGGCATTCCGGTGTTGGCCCTGTTCCCGGTGATCGATCAGTCGCTCAAGACCCCCGACGGACGCGAGGCCTGCAACCCGCAGGGCTTGGTGCCGCGGGCGGTGCGCGAACTCAAGGCGCGCTTCCCACAGTTGGCCGTGCTGACCGACGTGGCACTGGACCCCTACACCAGCCATGGGCAAGACGGGCTGCTGGACGACAGCGGCTACATCCTGAACGACCCCACCGTGGCGGTGTTGCGCGAACAAGCCCTGGTGCAGGCCGCCGCAGGCGTGGACATCGTGGCACCCAGCGACATGATGGATGGGCGCATCGGCGCCATCCGCTCAGCCTTGGAATCCCAGGGCCATGTGCACACCAAGATCATGGCTTACAGCGCCAAGTACGCCAGCGCCTTCTATGGCCCCTTCCGAGATGCGGTGGGTTCGGCCAAGAACCTGGGCAAGAGCGACAAGAAGGTCTACCAGATGGACCCGGCCAACACCGATGAGGCCCTGCGCGAAGTGGCCCTGGACATCGCCGAAGGGGCCGACATGGTGATGGTCAAGCCCGGCATGCCGTATCTGGACATCGTCCGCCGGGTCAAGGATG
>RFPX01000269.1 GCA_009925955.1 Betaproteobacteria bacterium | reverse complement strand
GTGGGCAAGGAAGGCGTGATCACCGTGGAAGACGGCAAGTCGCTGGACAACGAACTCGACGTCGTGGAAGGCATGCAGTTCGACCGCGGTTACCTGTCGCCCTACTTCATCAACAACCCCGAGAAGCAGGCTGCCCTGTTGGACAACCCCTTCGTGCTGCTGTTCGACAAGAAGATCAGCAACATCCGCGACCTGCTGCCCACGCTGGAGCAGGTGGCCAAGGCCGGCCGTCCGCTGCTGATCATTGCCGAAGAAGTCGAGGGCGAAGCCCTGGCCACGCTGGTGGTCAACACCATCCGCGGCATCCTGAAGGTCGTGGCCGTCAAGGCTCCGGGCTTTGGTGATCGTCGCAAGGCCATGTTGGAAGACATCGCCATCCTGACCGGCGGCAAGGTCATCGCTGAAGAAGTGGGCCTGACGCTGGAGAAGGTCACGCTGGCCGACCTGGGCCAAGCCAAGCGCGTGGAAGTGGGCAAGGAAAACACCACGATCATCGACGGCGCTGGTGCTGCCGGCGACATCGAAGCCCGCGTCAAGCAGATCCGCATCCAGATCGAAGAAGCCACCAGCGACTACGACCGCGAGAAGCTGCAAGAGCGCGTGGCCAAGCTGGCCGGCGGCGTGGCCGTGATCAAGGTGGGTGCTGCCACCGAAGTGGAAATGAAGGAAAAGAAGGCCCGCGTGGAAGACGCGCTGCACGCCACGCGTGCGGCCGTTGAAGAAGGCATCGTCGCCGGTGGCGGCGTGGCCCTGCTGCGTGCCCGCCAGAACGCTGGCGCCATCAAGGGCGACAACGCCGACCAAGACGCCGGTATCAAGCTGGTGCTCAAGGCCATCGAAGCCCCGCTGCGCGAAATCGTCTACAACGCCGGCGGCGAGCCGAGCGTGGTGGTCAACGCGGTGCTGGCTGGCAAGGGCAACTACGGCTTCAACGCCGCCAACGACACCTACGGCGACATGATCGAGATGGGCATCCTGGATCCCACCAAGGTCACCCGTACGGCTCTGCAGAACGCCGCCTCGGTGGCGTCGCTGATGCTGACCACCGAGTGCATGGTGGCCGAGGCCCCGAAGGACGAAGCCCCGGCCGGCGGCATGCCTGGTGGCATGGGCGGCATGGGTGGCATGGGCGGCATGGACATGTAAGTCCACGCCCGGCCTGCAGGCGCCTGCCGCCTGCTGCCGGTGTGCAAAGCCCCGCGAGCGATCGCGGGGCTTTTTTGTTTTCTGGGGCCGGGGTGACCTGGGTGCCCGCGGTGGCTCAGGCCGCAGTCGTGGCCAACTCCGCCACCAAAGCCGCCACGCGTTCAGGCTGCTCGTGCACGATCCAGTGGCTGCCTTCGGGCACGCGAATCAGGTTCAACTGGGGCACCCACTGCTCCAACCCCTCCAGCAGACCCGGCGCCAACGCGGTGTCGGCCATCCCCCACAGCACCGTGGTGGGCACACGCACCGTCACCTCCTCGGGGGTGAAGCTCACCCGGTGGATGGGCGAATCCGCATCGACCGGTGGCTTCAGGGGCGACGCCCGGTAGTAGTTCAACCCGCCGGTCAAGCCAGCGCGCCAAACCTCGCGGTAACGCTCGCGCAGCGCCTCGGTCAGCCAACCGCGCCCTGCACCGGACGCTTCGGCCGCCCCCATACCGGTGAAGAACGGCCACAAGCGGCGAAAGTCGTCTTCGGCCAAACGCGCTTCTGCATCGGGCCGGCAGAGAAAGTTCATGTAGGCACTGGCGGCCTGCTGTTGCGGATTTGTCAGAAGTTCGCGCAAAAAAGCAGCAGGATGAGGTGCGTTGATGATCAAAAGGCGCTTGATGAGGTCCGGGCGCTGGGCTGCCAGGTTCCAGGCCAAGGCCCCGCCCCAGTCGTGCGCCACCAAGAGGTCCATGGGGGCGCCTTGCTGTTCCATCAGGGCCACCAGGTCGCCCACCGTGTGCCGTGGGCGGTAAGCCTTGGGGTCCGAAGGCGAGCTCGAATCCGCAAATCCCCGCAAATTGGGCGCTGTTGCATGCACGATGCCGTCCAATCGCTGCAGGATCTCATCCCACGCGAATGCAGCCTCTGGGAACCCGTGCAGCAGCAGCGCCCGGGGCCGGCCTGGGCTGGGCCGGTTGTGCCGCAGGGTGAGCCGTATGCCCCCGGGGAGGTCGGCTGCACCGAGCTGCACCGGCGGTGGCGGCACCGGTGTCGCTGTTCGCGGAAAAAATGACTCCGACCCCATTTT
>RFPX01000268.1 GCA_009925955.1 Betaproteobacteria bacterium | reverse complement strand
TGGGGTTGATGGCCGTGGGCGCTGGCCTGCGCCTAGGGGCATTGGGGGACGCGCCGCGATTGGCAACCGCTCTCTTGTTCATCCGCCATGGGCTGCTGCCGGCCTTCACGCTCTTTGTTCTGATGACCTGGGTGCCCCTGCCGCCGGCGCAGCAAGCGGTGTTGATGGCCTTCGCTGCCATGCCCACGGCCAGCAGTGCTTATGTCTTGGCGGTGCGCATGGGCGGCCAAGCCGCCTATGTGGCCGGTCTGGTGACCGTGTCCACCGGCCTGGCGATGGTGGGAATGCCCCTGTGGCTGATGGCGCTGCGGGCGCAGGCCTGAACGATCGACCGACCGACCTGCCGACCGCAGAGGGCCCAATGAAAAAGGCCCTGCGAATACGCAAGGCCTTGATCGATCACAGCAGTGTTGGCTCCCCGACCTGGGCTCGAACCAGGGACCTACGGATTAACAGTCCGGCGCTCTACCGACTGAGCTATCGGGGAACTGCTGCAAGCCTCACAGTAAGTATAGCCTGTTTTTTTACAGGCGAACCTGAAGGCCCAAGCGAACCGTTCGCACCGCGCCAGGATAGAGATAGGCGTGGCCAAACTGGTAGGGCGACTCCCGCCAATACCGACGGTCGCTGAGGTTGTCGATGCCCAGCAGCCACTGCTGGCGCGAGCCGGCGGGGTTGAACGTCAGCACCGCGTCGGCGCGTGTCCACCCCGGCAGCTGTTGGCTGTTGTCGGGCAGGACCTGGCGCTGTCCCTCGTGGCTGATCAGGCCTTGAAGGGCCAGGCCGGGAACGGCTGCGGGGGTCCAGCGAACCCGGGCCCGTACCACCTGTTCGGGCACATTGGTGGGCGCTTTGCCGTTGAGCTCGGGTTGCGCGGTGCTGCCGCGGCGCTGTGCATCCAGCCAGGTCGCCTGCAGACCGAGTTGCAGGGGCGCAGCGCTCCACTGCACACCCGCTTCCAGACCTTGGTGCTGCACATCACCGTCGGTGCGGCCGGTGCAGGGCGAGATGCCCAGGTTGGCGCAAGCATCGAGGTTGCTGGTGGGCCGTGTGATGCGGAACCAGGTGGCTTGCCACTGCAGGCCCTGGCCGCCCAAGGACGCGGGGCCGCCGCGCACGCCGACCTCTTCCTGCACCGACTTCAGCACCGGCAGGCCTTGGCCCGCATTGGTGTATTGGCTGGGCCGGTTGGGGACCACTTGCGACTCCGCACCCTCGCCGCGGCTCACAAAGGCCATGACGTCCGGGCTGAGCTTGACACTCAGGGCCCACCAGGGCGTGGTCAGGCTGTCGGTGTAGGCGGTGGCCCGGCTGCCATTGGTGCGCACGCTGCGCCGGTCGAAGCTGGTGTGACGCACGCCCAGCCAAGCGGTGAGGGCAGGGCTGAGTTGCACGCGGTCTTGCACCAGCAGCTCGCGCGACTGCTCATGCCGGTTGGTGTTGGGGTCGTAGGCAGTGGGGTCTGCAGGCAGCACCGCCGTTCCCTGCACGCGGCCCACGCCCACCAGGTTGTAGGCCTGCGGCTGCTGGTCGATGCGCTGCGTGGACTGCGTCACGCCCAGGCGCAGGTCGTGCTTGAGCGATCCCGTCACGGCGCGCCCCAACAGCTCCAATTGGGTCGCGTTGGTGCGGCGGCGTTCGTTTTCGCTGCGGTAGTCCCACACGCTGAAGGTGCCATCGGCCGCGAAGCGGTCGCAGGGGTTGCAGTCGTAGGTGATGGGGTCGAAGCGACCGTAGGCAAAAGCGATCCGGTCATCCGTGCGCAGCCTTTGGGTGCCGGTTTGCAGCACGGCGCGCCAACCGCCCCACAGGGCGTGGGTCAGGCGCAGGCTGCCGGTGCGGCCCTCAAACACGCTGGGCAGGCTCCAGGGCTGGTTGTTCAGGTTCAAGCGGGGATCGACAACCGCCGGCAGGCGTGGGCCCACGAGGCTGAAGGCCTGTTGGGTGGGCTGCTCTCGCCGGCTCCACTCGCCTTCAAGCTCCAGCAGGGCGAACTTGTGCAGGCGCCACTCAGCCGCCGCGGCCAAGAGGCTGCGCTGGCCATCGGCGTTGCGCAACTCGGGGCGCAGTTGCTCGGCTGCGGCGTTCAGTCGCCAGCCGAACGCGCCACCTTCGCCGGCCCGGCCGCCCACGTCGACGGCACCCAGCAGGGTTTGGCGGCTGCTGAACTGCAGCCGTGCATCGGCATGGCTGTTGGCCAAGGGGCGTTTGACGTTGTAGTTCACCAAGCCACCCGGCGCGC
>RFPX01000267.1 GCA_009925955.1 Betaproteobacteria bacterium | reverse complement strand
AACGAAAAACGCGCCCGAAGGCGCGTCTTTGCTGGGTGTTTGGCGGAGCGGACGGGGCTCGAACCCGCGACCCCCGGCGTGACAGGCCGGTATTCTAACCAACTGAACTACCGCTCCGCAGCGGTGATGGCGTTCCAGGTTGCCCTGCAAGTGCCAACCAACTTGGCGTCCCCTAGGGGATTCGAACCCCTGTTACAACCGTGAAAGGGTCGTGTCCTAGGCCTCTAGACGAAGGGGACTTGATCTTTCCCTGCCTTCACGCTGCGCCACCGGCTGTCCACTTGTGGTGGTGGAGGTAAGCGGGATCGAACCGCTGACCTCTTGCATGCCATGCAAGCGCTCTCCCAGCTGAGCTATACCCCCGCTCGTTTTTGCCGAGCATTGAAGGTGTCGCACCGTTCAAGCAAGACCGCGAGTCTAGCATATTTTTCACACATCCCGCAAGCGTCTAAGGGCTTCTTCCCGGGTGAACAAGGCCAAAACGGCATCCACTGAGGGGGTCTGAACCCGACCACACACCAACAGCCGAAGGGGCATGGCCAAGGCCGGCATCTTGATCCCGTGATCGGCCAAGGTTTGCTTGAGGGCGCCGGCGATACCCTCCTTGGTCCACTCGCAGTCGCCCAGGCGCTCACGCAGCGCACGAAGCGCAGGCAACACCGCCTCGGTGACGTGTGTGGCGCGCTCATCTGCGTTCGGCGTGGGCGCGCGGTGGTAGATCTCAACCCAATCGGCCAGCTCCACCGTGGTGGCACACCGGTCCTTGAACAGCGCGCACTGTGACACCAGCTTGGCATCCCGCTCGATCAGCACACCGCGCGTGCGCAACTGCTGCTGCACCAGGTTGGCCAGGCGCTGGTCATCAGCCTGCTTGATGTAATGGGCGTTGACCCAAGCCAGTTTGGCGGGATCCCACTGGGCTGGACTCTTGGCCAGGTGCGATCCGTCGAACCACTGCACCATCTGGTCGGCACTGAAGAGCTCATCGTCACCGTGGCTCCAACCCAGCCGCGCCAGGTAGTTCAGCATCGCTTCGGGCAGATAGCCGGCTTCCTCGTAGGCGGTCACGCTGACCGCACCGCGGCGTTTGCTCAGCTTCAGGCCATCGTCGCCCAAGATGATGGGACAGTGGCCGAACTGGGGGATGGCTGCACCCAAGGCACGGTACAGGTTGATCTGCCACGGGGTGTTGTTGATGTGCTCATCCCCCCGAAACACATGGGTGATGCGCATGTCCCAATCGTCCACCACCACCGCGAAGTTGTAGGTGGGTATGCCCAGCGAACCCGCCGGTGCATCGTCGGGTGGCGGGCGCAGGATGATGAGGTCATCAATCTCTTCATTGGAGATGCTGATCGGCCCCTTGACCAGGTCGTCCCAACTCACCACGCCATGTGGCGGGTTGGCAAACCGCACCACAGGCTTCACTCCGACAGGTGGCGCGGGCAACACCTTGCCCGGAGCAGGCCTCCAGCGGCCGTCGTAGCGTGTTTTCTCGCCGCGGGCCTTTTGCTGCTCCCGCATGGCCTCAAGCTCAGCCGGCGTGCACCAGCACCGATAGGCCGTGCCGGCGGCGATCATCTGCTCCACCACTTCGTGGTAGCGCTGAAGACGCTGCATCTGAAAAACAGGGCCTTCGTCGTAGGTCAGGCCCAGCCAGTGCATGGATTGCAGGATCTGGTCCACCGACTCCTGCGTGGAGCGAGCGACATCCGTGTCTTCGATGCGCAGAATGAACTGCCCTCCGAAGTGCCGCGCGTACGCCCATGAATACAAGGCGGTGCGGGCGGTGCCCAGATGGAGAAACCCGGTGGGCGACGGTGCAATGCGGGTGCGGATCGGGCTGCTCATCTTCAGTTCAACAGGTCCAGGCCACGGGCCAGGTCCGCCTTCAGGTCTTCAAGGTCTTCCAATCCCACAGCCACGCGGATCATGCCCTGCGTGATACCGGCGGCTTCGCGCTGGGCTTCGGTCAAACGGCCGTGGGATGTGCTGGCCGGATGGGTGATGGTGGTCTTGGTGTCACCCAGGTTGGCCGTGATCGAGCACACGCGGGTGGCGTCGATGGTGGCAAACGCGTTGGCGCGTGCAGCAGCAGCCCCCTGCCCCTTCACGATGAAGCTCACCACGGCGCCGCCACAGCCGCTTTGCTGGCGCATGGCCAGTTCATGCTGGGGATGCGATGCCAGGCCCGGGTGGTACACACGCGCCACCTGGGGCTGCGACTCCAGCCACTGCGCCAAGGCCAGAGCG
>RFPX01000266.1 GCA_009925955.1 Betaproteobacteria bacterium | reverse complement strand
TGGCCCGGCAGCACCTGGTAGGTCAGCTGCAGCCGCAAGGACCCTGGTACCCCATCGTCTTCGGGGCGAAACACGTGGCTGAGGACCAGCGCGTCGCTTCGCACCTCGTCGACCTTGAAGGTTCTGAATCGGCTGCCGCGTGGGCCTCCGTGCACCGCATGGCGGCCGCCGTTGCAGGGCAGTTGCAAGGCTTGGCCATCCGGCAATTGCAGCCGCCCGTTTCGAAGCCGCCCGGCCCATCGACCGATCCAGGCGCCCATGGACAACTGCCCGTTCAGGTAAGCCGCTAGGCTGTCGTAGCCCAGGGTGACCTCGACACGGCCACCCTGACCGTCGGGCACCTGGATGCCGACGATGCGAGCCCCATAGTTGCACAGGTCAACCGCGATGCCATCGGCACCGTGCAAGGTGTAGAGGTCGGTCTGCGCGCCGTCCACCCAGGCTTGGAAATCGGACCTGGCCATGGCTCGTTCTGTTATCGCTCGACCCCGGATCCGACCGCGGGTCGATCAGGGCCTTGCGGGCGCATGGGGCGAGGCGAACAGGCTGGGCCAGCCCGCCTTGGGGCTCATGTCTTCCAGGTGCCAGGCCTCCACATCAAAGGGCCGGCGCACCGCGGCTTGCACCGGGGGATAGCCCAGCGCGTTCTCGGTCTCGCTGTCGATGATGCGACCGCGCCTGGCCGCCAAATCGGCCAGCACCAGACGGTCCAGCGCATCGCGGTCCCAGGGGCGGGCGCCCACCACCGGTGGGAGCTCGTCCCAGATGCGAGCGCCCGGCCGAATGCGAACGCCGGGCGGCAGATCGGGCTCCTTCAACAGCGAGAGGGTCGCCTGTCCGTTGCTGTCGTCACGCAGGGCAGCCACTGGGCGGCCACGTTGGTCCAGGGCCAGGTTGTCGGCGATGAACAGTTCGAGGTGACCGGCGCCGCGTTGGGTGAAGAACGCGGTGTTGGGCTCGGTGCTCGGGCCGTGCAGCAGCAGGTTGCCCACGAGGCTCAAGCGGCCGGTTTGCCAGGGCTTGCCTTCCCACTCCTTGGGCCACAGGTTGTAGTGCACCGCCAGCCGACCGGGATTGAAGATCAGGTTGTTGACCATGGCGCCATGGGCACCCCCTTTGAACAGCGCATTGCGCTCCCGGTTGGAGATGTACACATTGCCGTACAGCAACACCCCGCTGGTGTTGTCGTGGATCAAGCTGCCCTTGGAGTGCTCGCCTTTCTCATGAACCGAGTTGGACAGCGCTTCGTAGATCAGGTTGTGGCTGTAGGTGATGCGGTGTGAGGTGCCGCGGCGCCACTCCTCTGGGGTGTGTCCGGTAAAGCGCGGCCCCGAAGCCGACAGGTTTTCGTCGGTACCCCAACTGAAGCTGCAATGGTCCACGATCACATCGTGCGCGCCTGCGGTGGTGGACAGTCCATCCTGGTCACCACCGCCCCGCTTGGGCCTGCCGAATTCGCCAGGCCGAAAGCGCAGGTGCTGCACGATCACGTCGTGGGTGCGGATCACCGTTTCCGCCTTGATCACGGTGATGCCGGGGGAGGGGGCCGTCTGGCCGGCGATGGTCAGGAAGGGGTGGCGAATCTCCAGCTTGCCGCCGCCCATGTCGATGACCCCGCCGACTTCAAACACCACGACCCGCGGCCCGGGCGTTTCAATCGCCGCCTTCAAAGATCCCGGGCCGTCAGCGGCCAAGGTGGTCACACGCAGAATCTGTCCGCCGCTGCCGCCGCGGGTGCTGGTCCAGCCGGGGGTATCGATCCCGCCGGCGCTGAAGCGTTGAGCAGGCGGGAGCACGGATTCGCAAGCTGGCTTCGCTTGTCTCGGCGTGTCCAGGGCAGGCACTTGCCGTGCCAGTTCGCCCGACATCATCTGAGCGAATACGCAGGCCCCACGATCGCCCAGGTGGGTACGGTCAAAGCGCCGCTGGCCAGGTGCGGCCTCGGCCAACTCGTCGGCGGCCGCTGGCCCCATCGATTGCACCAGGGCGGTGCTCAAGGCGTGGAGATCCACCAAGGGCACAGCGCTGTCGGCGGCGACGCGGCGCATTGAATCGGCCCACGGGCGCAGTTGATCGTCCAATTGCTCCCCTTTGAAACTGCGCCGTGTCAGCGGGGTCACCAGTACCGGCACGGCACCCACCGCACGAAGCTCATCGATGTAACGCTTCAGGTTGGCGGGGTACTCGGTGGCCAGGTCGGTGGACCGACCCGGCTTGCCGGGTTGGTCGTTGTGTCCAAACTGGATCAGCACATGGG
>RFPX01000265.1 GCA_009925955.1 Betaproteobacteria bacterium | reverse complement strand
TGGAGTCGCTGAAGTAAGCAGCCGGCCAGCCCAGAGGATCACATGGTTATCCCGTCTCACACCCAGGTGGCCATCATCGGGGCAGGCCCTTCGGGCTTGCTGCTGGGCTCCTTGTTGGCGCGTGAAGGCATTGATGCGGTCATCCTGGAGCAGCGAACGCCCGACTATGTGCTGGGCCGCATCCGCGCCGGGGTACTGGAGCAGACCACGGTAGAGCTGCTGGAGCGCGCGGGCGTGGCCGACCGTCTGCACCGCGAAGGCCTGCCGCACGAGGGCTTTGACCTGTGCTTTGGAGGCGCCCGCCACCGCATCGACCTCAAGCGCCTCACACGTGGCAAGCAGGTGGTGGTCTATGGCCAAACCGAGGTCACCCGCGACCTGATGGACCACCGGCAAGGGCTGGGCCTGCCCACGGTGTACGAAGCCGAGCAGGTCAGCCTGCATGGCTTTGACGGAACCAAACCCGTGGTGCGCTACATGCACCAGGGCCAGCCCCGAGAGCTGAGCTGCGACTTCATCGCCGGATGCGATGGCTTTCACGGCGCCAGCCGCGCCAGCGTGCCCGCCAGTGCCCTCACGCAACACGAGCGGGTCTACCCATTTGGCTGGCTCGGTGTGCTGTCGCGCACGCCGCCTGTGGCGCACGAACTGATCTACTCCAACCACGAGCGTGGCTTTGCCCTGTGCAGCATGCGCTCACACAACCTGTCGCGCTACTACGTTCAGTGCAGCCTGCAAGACCAAGTTGAACAGTGGAGCGACGAGGCGTTCTGGGATGAACTGCGCGTTCGACTGGATCCTGCGGCTGCACAGGCCTTGGTCACGGGCCCCTCCATTGAAAAGAGCATTGCACCTTTGCGCAGTTTCGTGACCGAGCCCATGCGCTTTGGCCGTCTCTTCCTGGCCGGTGACGCAGCGCACATCGTGCCGCCCACCGGTGCCAAGGGGCTGAACCTGGCGGCCAGCGATGTGCACTACCTCAGCAGTGCCTTGATTGAGCACTACAGGCAAGGCAGCGATCATGGCATTGAGCATTACTCGGCTCGCTGCCTGGCGCGGGTGTGGAAGGCCTCTCGGTTTTCATGGTGGTTCACATCGCTGATGCACCGTTTTCCGCAAAGCGAACTCAGCGGCGGCGCCATGGGCTATCGTTTGCAGCAAGCCGAATTGGAGTACCTGGCACAGTCTGAAGCGGCGCAGACCGTGATGGCTGAAAACTATGTGGGGCTGCCTTTCTGACGAGCAGCCCAAAAGGGAGTTCTCATGAAGACATCAGAGTCTGCTGCGGCATCAGCTTACGGGCCGTTCGTGCAGCGCCGCAGTGAGGTCCACCCTGCTGCGCTGACGCCGGGCTACAAGACCAGCGTGCTGCGCTCGCCCCATCAGGCGCTGATTTCCATCAAGCACACACTCACCGAGCGCACCGGCCCCCTCTTTGTTCCGCAGGAGCTTGGTGCTCAGGACAACGATCTGATCTTGAACTATGCCCACGGCGGCTTGCCGGTGGGCGAACGCATCGTGGTGCACGGCTATGTGCGCGATGAGTTCGGCCAGCCCGTGCGCAACGCCCTGGTGGAGGTTTGGCAGGCCAATGCCAGTGGGCGCTACCGTCACAAGAAGGACCAGTACATCGGCGCGCTCGACCCCAACTTCGGCGGATGCGGTCGAATGCTGACCGATGAGAACGGCCACTACCGCTACCGAACCATCAAGCCCGGCCCCTACCCCTGGCGCAACCGCATCAACGATTGGCGCCCATCGCACATCCACTATTCCCTGCAGGGAGACGGGTGGGCGCAGCGCCTGATCACGCAGATGTACTTCGAGGGCGACACGCTCATTCCGGGCTGTCCCATCCTGCAGGGCATTACCGACGAAGATCAGGTGCGTGGCCTGATCGCGTTGGAAGACCGCGCGAATTTTGTAGAGCTGGACGCGCGCTGCTACCGATTCGACATCGTCCTGCGTGGGCGTCGCCAAACTTGGTTTGAGGGAGCCTGAAATGTCCCAACCCACGCGATCGATCACGCGCTTGAAGGAAACCGCCTCGCAGACCGGTGGACCTTATGTGCACATCGGCCTGGCACCACAGCAAGCCGGTTTTGAAATCTTCGATCAAACCTTTGGCTCTACCTTGGTGGCGCCCGGGCACAGCGGACACATTGCCATTGAAGGCGTGGTGTACGACGGCTCGGGCACACCGGTGCGCGACCTGCTGGTCGAGCTGTGGCAAGCCGATGCCCAAGGGCACTATGCC
>RFPX01000264.1 GCA_009925955.1 Betaproteobacteria bacterium | reverse complement strand
AGGATCTGTGATGGCAAACACCCACGCTGAACACGCACGGCTGCATCCGCATGACGACGAGCGAAGCATTTCGCTCATCTTTGTGCTGGGCTATGTCGTGTTTCTGGTCATCGCCCTCTTGGGCACGGCCATGGGCTTGCACTGGCGGACCTGGCTGCCCGGTGCCGAAGGCATGACGAGCATCTTTGGCGGAGTGAAGGCTGCGGTTTACACCTTCATGTCCCACTTACTTTAGGAGCACACCTATGTGGAGAATTTGGCGTCTTTACGACCCCCTTCGGGCGATGGTCGTTCAAGGCATCTTCCTGTTCGGCCTGGCCGCGATGATTCATCTCGTCCTGCTCAGCACGAACAAGTACAACTGGTTCGACGGCGCGAAGAAGCCTGCAGTCGCTTCGGCCAACGCACCGATGCCGACCGCCGTGGCTTCAAACGGCAAGTAAGCAGTCTGATCGCAGTACCCGTGCACGGCGTGGCGACACGCTCGCCACACCGTGCACGTTGGAGTTCACAGACAGGTGAACTCAAGCAGAACCTGGGTCGGAGGACAAACCATGGCCATGTTGAATTTTGAGAAGAAGTACCGCGTCAGAGGCGGCACCCTGGTGGGAGGCGACCTTTTCGACTTCTGGGTGGGGCCGTTCTATGTCGGCTTCTTTGGCGTGACCACGATTTTCTTCGCGGTGTTGGGCACGGTTTTGATCTTGTGGGGAGCCTCACAGGGTCCCACATGGAACCTGTGGCAGATCAACATTGCGCCGCCCGACCTTTCCTACGGATTGAAACTGGCGCCGCTCATGGAGGGCGGGCTGTGGCAGATCATCACGGTGTGCGCCCTGGGAGCCTTCGTCTCTTGGGCGCTGCGCGAAGTGGAGATCTGCCGAAAACTGGGCATGGGATTTCATGTGCCGGCGGCCTTCGGCATGGCCATCTTTGCCTACTTCACCCTGGTGGTGATCCGCCCCGTACTGATGGGCGCCTGGGGGCACGGCTTCCCCTACGGCATCTTCAGCCACCTGGACTGGGTGTCCAACGTGGGCTACCAGTACCTGCACTTCCACTACAACCCCGCGCACATGATCGCGGTGAGCTTCTTCTTCGCCACCACCTTTGCCCTGTCTTTGCACGGGGGGCTGGTGCTGTCGGCCACCAACCCCAAGAAGGGCGAGTTGGTCAAGACACCGGAGTACGAAGACACCTTCTTCCGCGACACGATCGGCTATTCGATCGGCACGCTGGGCATTCACCGCCTGGGCCTGTTCCTGGCCTTGGCCTCCGGCTTCTTCAGCGCTGTGTGCATCGTCATCAGCGGCCCCTTCTGGACCCGTGGTTGGCCAGAGTGGTGGGGCTGGTGGTTGGCCATGCCCATCTGGAAGTAAACCCCGGCGACCCACACACAGGAGCGATCCGTGGCTGACTATCAAAACCTCTTCACCACCGTCCAACCGACATCCCATCACCTTCACGATGGGGTGCCCCTGGGCCCCTACAACAGCTCGCGTGACTTCAAGCCGTGGCTGTTCCACTTGCTCGGGCGCTTCGGCAATGCGCAGATCGGCCCCATTTATCTGGGCCGGCTCGGCCTGGCCTCGCTGTTCTGCGGCCTGCTGTGGTTCACCATCATCGGCATGAACATGCTGGCCTCGGTGAATTGGAACCCGATCCAGTTCGTCAAGCAGCTGTTCTGGTTGTCGCTGGACCCTCCCAGCCCCGAATACGGTTTGTCCATTCCGCCGATCAACGACGGTGGTTGGTTCCTGATTGCCGGCTTCTTCTTCCTGGCCTCGGTGCTGCTGTGGTGGGCGCGCATGTACACCCGCGCCCGTGAGCTGGGAATGGGCACGCACATCGCGTGGGCCTTTGCAGCCGCCATTTGGCTGGCCTTGGTGCTGGGCCTGCTGCGCCCCATCCTGATGGGCAGCTGGAGCGAGGCTGTGCCTTACGGCATCTTCAGCCACCTCGATTGGACGGCCGCCTTCTCGCTGCGATACGGCAACCTCTTCTACAACCCCTTCCACGCGCTGTCGATTGCCTTCCTGTACGGCTCAGCCCTGCTGTTTGCCATGCACGGCGCCACCATCCTGGCCGTGGGCCGCTATGGCGGTGAGCGGGAAATCGAACAGATCGTGGACCGTGGCACAGCGTCTGAGCGCGCCGCGCTGTTCTGGCGCTGGACCATGGGCTTCAACGCCACGATGGAGTCGATTCACCGCTGGGCCTGGTGGTTTGCGGTGCTGTGCCCCTTGACGGGCGGCATCGGCAT
>RFPX01000263.1 GCA_009925955.1 Betaproteobacteria bacterium | reverse complement strand
TGAGGCTTTTAGGCCCATCTAGCAGACCCAGCAGCAGGAGAGCACCACCATGGCAACCAAAGCGGAAGTCAAGGACGCGCCGAAAGACGGCGCAGCAGCGGCTGATGCCAAGCCCGGTGACGTGATCACCGCGCCCGATGTCGGGCCGATCATGACCGAGGCGCTCAAACTTGAACTTGAAGCCCTGTCCAGCACCCAGCGCGCTGCCGTGTTGATGCTGCTGCTCGGCGAGCAGCAGGCGTCCGAAATTCTGCGCTACATGAACCCCAAGGAGGTACAGGCCCTGGGTGCCGCCATGGTCTCAGTAGCCGACCTGTCGCAAGAGGCGGTGAACTTCGTGCTCGACGAGTTCGTCATGACGCTCAAGAAGCAGACCAGTCTGGGCTTGGGCACCACCGACTATGTGGAGAAGGTCTTCAAGCGGGCCTTGGGCGAAGACAAGGCGGCTTCTGTCTTGGGACGGATCTTGCCGGGTCAGGGCAGCCGTGGGCTGGAAATCCTGCAATGGATGGACGCACGCTCAATAGCCGACATGATCCGCGGCGAACACCCCCAGGTGATTGCCATCATCTTGAGTGTTTTGGAGTACGACGTCGCAGCCGATGTTCTGGCCTTCCTGCCTGGCGGAGCACGCTCCGAAATCATGCAACGGATTGCCAGCCTCGAAACCGTTCAACCGTCTGCGATGAGCGAGCTCGAGGCGATCATGAAGCAGCAGTTCTCCAACAACTCGTCGGCCAAGAGTTCCAGCTTCGGCGGCGTCAAGAGTGCCGCCAAGATCATGAACTTCGTCAAGACCGACCTGGAGGCCCAGATCATGGGTGGGCTGGAGAAGATCGATCCGGACCTCATGCTCAAGATCCAGGACAACATGTTCACCTTCGACAACCTGGCCGGCTGCGACAACCGCTCGATCCAGACCTTGTCGCGCAACGTCGAGCCCGACATGCTGATGGTGGCGCTGAAGGGTGCCAATGACGAGGTCAAGGAGAAGTTCCTCTCCAACATGTCTTCACGTGCGCGCTCGATGTTTATCGACGACATGGAAGCCAAGGGTCCGCTGCGCATCACCGATGTGGAAGACGCCCAAAAGTCCATCATGCGCATCGCGCGCAAGCTGTCCGATGCTGGCGAGCTGATGCTGGCCGGTCGCGGCGACGACTTTGTGTAACGGGCGGGATCAGGCCCTATGAGTGCTGCCGTCTTCATGGCCGACCCCTTGCTGGCCCGCACAGCACCCGTGCCGAGCGAGGGGGGGTTCGACGTCCAGTCCCTGCTGGTGCCCGTGCAGGCGGCGTTCGCGCCTGACCCCTTGCTGGCCCCGCCCACGGCGGTTGAAGGGTCGCAGGAGGCCGAAGCATCCATGGGTGGAGCCGATGCACTGGTGTTGCCACACAGCGATGATCCGACCCAGCCCGATCCAGGAAGTGCGGCGCCCAGCACCTGGCCACCGGAGCTGCAGGCCATGCTGGAGCAGCGATACCGTGAGGGATTCGAGGAAGGATTGGCACAGGGCGCTGGGCTGGGGCCAGCCGATGGCATGCCCTCCGAGGCGGATGGATCTTCAGACGCCGGTACCCATGGCCCTCACGGTGATGGGCAGGCCGGGCCATCTGATCTTGGTCCCTCCGACCACCCGCGGGACGTGGTGTTCCTGCTGGAGTCCTTGTCCCGTGCACTGCAGCCGCTGCTGCTGCCCGATGATGCCGCGGCCCGGTTTGAACCGCTCAAGCGTTTGGCCTTGCACCTGGCCATGGAGTTGGTGCGCCAGGAACTGAGCGTGTCGCCCAAGGTGATTGATGAGTTGGTGCGCCGAAGCGTGCAGGCACTTCAGGCCGGTGAGCAGGCACCCCTGACGGTGGAGCTGCACCCGCAGGACTGGGCGCTGTTGCAACAGGCCTGGGACGACCCGGCCTCAGGCTTGCCGCCCGACACGGCCATGCGCCAGCGGGTCCATTGGGTGGAAGACCCGGAACTGGCTCGCGGCTCGGTCCGTGCACGAAGCGATGCCTCCACGGTGGAGGATCTCATCCAGCACCGCCTGGCCTCCATCATGCACGATTTGCGGATCCAGTCGCAGCAATGGCAGCAGGATGAGGCCCAGATCCAGCAGTCGGTTCAAGGGCAGGGCGACCATGCTTGATTTTGCTGATGAGGTCACGCGTACCTTGGACCGGGTTCGGGCGCTGGAGCCGCAGCGCACGGGGCGTTTGATCCGCTTGGTCGGCATGACCCTGCACGCCAAGGGCTTGATGGCGCCTGTGGGGGC
>RFPX01000262.1 GCA_009925955.1 Betaproteobacteria bacterium | reverse complement strand
GGGGCCCACGGTGAGGGTCTGGCTCAAGGTCACGGGCCAGGTGTCGGGCCCGGCCTGTGCCACCACTTCGAGTTCATGCGGGCGCACGAAGCTGACCTCATCAGTGCCCTCACCCCAATGGCCTACACGGCCATGGAACAGGTTCACGTCGCCGAGAAACTGCAGCACGAAGGGGGTGGCCGGGTGGTCATAGACCTCATCAGGTGCGCCCTGCTGCTCGATTCGCCCCTGGTTCATCACCACCACACGATCGGCCACTTCCATGGCCTCATCTTGGTCGTGCGTAACGAAGACGCTGGTGACATGGACCTCATCGTGCAAGCGGCGCAGCCAACGGCGCAGCTCTTTGCGCACCTTGGCATCCAGTGCACCAAAGGGTTCATCGAGCAACAAGACCTTGGGCTCGACTGCCAAGGCACGGGCCAAGGCAATGCGTTGGCGCTGGCCACCCGAGAGCTGATGCGGATAGCGATCGGCCAGCCAATCGAGTTGCACCAGCTTGAGCAGGGCCCTCACCTTGTCGCGAATCGCTTCCTCCGAGGGGCGCGTGGCCTTGGGACGCACGCGCAGGCCAAAGGCCACGTTCTCGAAGATGGACAGGTGACCGAACAGGGCGTAGTGCTGAAAAACGAAGCCAACATTGCGGTCGCGCACATGGGTGTTGGTGGCGTCTTCACCATGGAAGTGCACGCTGCCGCTATCGGGCACCTCAAGGCCCGCAATGATTCGCAGCAGCGTTGTCTTCCCGCAGCCCGAAGGGCCCAGCAGGGCCACCAGTTCACCGGAAGGAATGTGCAGATTCAGGTGATCGCAGGCCACGGTGCGGCCGAAGCGCTTGTTGATGTCACGAATCTCGATGCTCATGGCTCGGGCCTCAGGAGAGAATTTCGGTTGCAGTGATGCGACGCACGCTAGGTCAACTGTCTTGGTGAATCGGAACATGCTCGCGCTTCAAGCGCTGCTCCACCGCATACTTGGCCACCAAGCTCACCAGCGCAAGCCCCGCCAGTAGCGAGGCCACCGCGAAGGCCGCTGCAAACTGGTACTCGTTGTAGACAATCTCGATGTGCAAGGGCATCGTGTTGGTTTGCCCTCGGATATGCCCGGACACCACGCTGACGGCACCGAATTCGCCCATAGCCCGCGCGTTGCAGAGAATGACGCCGTACAGCAAGGCCCAGCGCACATTGGGCAGGGTCACACGGCGAAACATCTGCCAGCCGCTGGCGCCCAGCACCCGCGCCGCCTCCTCCTGTTCGATGCCCTGCGCCTGCATCAGCGGTATGAGTTCGCGTGCGATGAAGGGAAAGGTCACGAAGACCGTGGCCAAGACGATGCCAGGCACTGCGAAGATGACCTTGACGTCATGGTCGCGCAGCCACTCTCCAAACCAGCCCTGCAGGCCGAAGACCAGCACATAGATCAGCCCGGCGATGACGGGGCTGACCGAAAAAGGCAGATCGATCAAGGTCAGCAGGATGTTCTTGCCACGAAATTCAAACTTGGCAATGGCCCATGCGGCGGCCA
Source organism: Betaproteobacteria bacterium (assembly GCA_009925955.1). Lineage (GTDB taxonomy): Bacteria > Pseudomonadota > Gammaproteobacteria > Burkholderiales > Burkholderiaceae_C > RFTU01. Next base: position 746 of record RFPX01000262.1, on the reverse strand, counting down.
GGCCGAACACCAGATTCAAGGGAACGCTGATGGCCGCAGCGATCAGGGTGAGTTGGATGGCCGAGAGCGCATCAGGCTCGGTGATCGAGGCCAGGTACACGTCCCAGCCCTTCTTGAGGGCTTCCACGAAGACGCTGGCCAAGGGCACGAATAGAAAAAGGGTCATGAAAGCCAGGGCTGCACCGATGAGCAGCCTGCGCACCCACACCGGTTCGGTGGTGGCCCCCTCGATCAAGCGCGGGCTCTGGCCTTCGCGTGCCGGCTGGCCGGCCGCTACACCAACCGGCACGCCGGCCTGCCCGCGTGAAGCATCGACTGCGGGCAGAACTTGAGTGACCACCACTGTGTTCATGTGCACCCCTCTTTAAGCCACGCCACCGTTGCGACGGCGAGACCAGGCCTGCAACAGGTTGATCACCAGCAGCAAAGCGAAGGACACCACCAACATCACCACCGCAATGGCGGTGGCACCAGCGTAGTCGTACTGCTCGAGCTTGGTGATGATGAGCAAAGGCGTGATCTCGCTGATCAGGGGCATGTTGCCGGCGATGAAGATGACCGAACCGTACTCGCCCAGCGCGCGTGCGAAGGCCAGGGCGAAGCCGGTGAGCAAGGCCGGCATGAGGATGGGAAACACCACCTTGGTGAAGGTCTGCCAGCGTGAAGCCCCCAGCGTGGCGGCGGCCTCTTCATACTCACGGTTGAGGTCTTCCAGCACAGGCTGAACCGTGCGCACCACAAAGGGC
>RFPX01000261.1 GCA_009925955.1 Betaproteobacteria bacterium | reverse complement strand
GCCCTTTGTGGTGCGCACGGTTCAGCCTGTGCTGGAAGACCTCAACCGTGAGTATGAAGAGGCCGCCGCCACGCTGGGGGCTTCACGCTGGCAGACCTTTACCAAGGTCGTATTTCCCATCCTGATGCCGGCCTTGCTCACCGGCTTCGCCCTGGCCTTCGCACGTGCCTTGGGCGAGTACGGTTCGGTGATTTTCATTGCCGGCAACATGCCCATGATCAGCGAGATCACCCCCTTGCTCATCATCACCAAGCTGGAGCAATATGACTATGCCGGTGCCACCGCCATCGCCGTGGTGATGTTGGTGGTGTCATTTGCTTTGCTGCTGGTGATCAACCTGTTGCAGGCGTGGTCTCGCCGCCGCAACGGTGGCGTGGCCTGAAGGAGCCCAAGATGAACACCGTGGTGGTGACCCAGATCCTGTCGGCTCCGGCTGCCTCCGTTTCGCTGGCGGCGGGCAATGGCTTGGGCAATGACACAGGCAACGGCTCCTCCAACAGCGACCAGGCCGATCGGCGTGGCCAAAGCCCTCGCTTGATCGAGGGTGCCACCACCGAGCCCGTGTGGGTGCGCAGGCTGCTCATCGGCGCTGCGTTGGCCTTCATGACCCTGTTCTTGTTTGTGCCCTTGGCCAGCGTCTTCGTGGAAGCCCTCAAGAAGGGCTGGGACGTTTACCTGGCCTCGATCACCGAGCCTGATGCGCTGTCGGCCATCCAGCTCACCCTCATCGCGGCGGCCATCAGCGTGCCCTTGAACCTCGTGTTCGGCTTGGCCGCCGCCTGGGCCATTGCCAAGTTTGAGTTCCGGGGCAAGAACCTGCTGTTGACCTTGATCGACCTGCCGTTTTCGGTCAGCCCGGTGATTGCCGGCCTTATCTATGTGTTGGTCTTTGGCCTGCAAGGTTGGTTCGGCGAGTGGCTGCGCGACCACGACCTCAAGATCATCTTCGCCGTGCCGGGCATCGTCTTGGCCACGGTGTTCATCACCTTCCCGTTTGTCGCGCGCGAGCTGATTCCACTGATGCAGGCCCAGGGCATTGAGCAAGAAGAAGCGGCTCGCGTCTTGGGGGCCAGCGGCTGGCAGATGTTTCGCCGGGTGACGCTGCCCAATGTGCGCTGGGCCTTGCTGTACGGCGTCATCCTGTGCAACGCGCGCGCCATGGGGGAATTCGGAGCGGTCAGCGTGGTATCGGGCCACATTCGGGGGCAGACCAACACCATGCCGCTGCACATCGAGATCGTCTACAACGAATACCAGTTCGCCGCGGCCTTCGCGGTGGCCTCACTTCTGGCGGGCCTGGCACTGGTGACCCTGGTGGCCAAGTACGCGGTGGAGCAGCGCCTCAAGCGTGAACACCAACCCCTGCACCAAGACGCCTGAAGCCCCCTGAGCCGCACTGCACTGAGAGCACCGCCATGAGCATCGAGATCCGCGACATCAACAAGCGCTTCGGCCGTACCGTGGCCTGTGACCACCTCAAGTTGCACATTCCCTCGGGTGAGTTGGTCGCCCTGCTGGGCCCCTCGGGTTGTGGCAAGACCACCCTGCTGCGCATCATCGCGGGCTTGGAAGTGCCGGACAGTGGCAGCGTTCATTTCCATGGCGAGGATGCCACCCACACCCATGTTCGAGACCGCAACGTGGGCTTCGTGTTCCAGCACTATGCCCTCTTCGGTCACCTGTCCATTTTCGAAAACGTGGCCTTTGGCCTGCGCGTACGCCCCAAAGCAACGCGCCCCTCGGAAGAAGCGATTCGTGACAAGGTGATGGCACTGCTCAAGCTGGTGCAACTCGATTGGCTGGCCGATCGCTATCCGCATCAGCTCTCGGGTGGCCAGCGCCAGCGCATCGCGCTGGCCCGCGCCTTGGCGGTCGAGCCCAAGGTGCTGCTGCTGGATGAGCCTTTCGGGGCGCTGGACGCCAAGGTGCGCAAGGAGCTGCGCCGTTGGCTGCGCCGGCTGCATGACGAGGTCCATGTCACCAGCGTTTTCGTCACGCACGACCAGGACGAAGCCATGGAAGTGGCCGACCGTGTGGTGGTGATGAACCAGGGCCGTATCGAGCAGCAGGGTGCGCCCGACGAGGTCTATGACCACCCGGCCACGCCCTTTGTGCTGCAGTTTCTTGGGGACGTGAACCTGTTCCATGGCCGGGTGGGCCATTGGGGCGAGGGCGCGGACGAGGTCAGCTTCGTGCGCCCGCATGAACTCGAAGTGGTGGCACAGGCCGGGCCCGACACCTGGCCCGTGACCTTGAGCCAGACCCTCACCGTGGGCCCC
>RFPX01000027.1 GCA_009925955.1 Betaproteobacteria bacterium | reverse complement strand
ACACGCCCTTCTATGCGGAGAGCGGCGGACAGGCCGGTGACAGCGGTGAGCTGCGCAACGCCAGTACGCGGGTGGTGGTGGAGGACACGCTCAAGATTCAGGCGGCGGTCTTCGGCCACCACGGCCGGGTCATGGAAGGCGAGATTCGCGTCGGTGACCGGTTCACGGCGCGCGTGGATGCGGCGCAGCGCGCGCACACCGTGCGCCACCACAGCGCCACCCACTTGATGCACAAGGCCCTGCGGGAGGTGCTGGGCGCGCATGTGCAGCAAAAGGGCTCCCTGGTGAACGCCGAGCGCACCCGTTTTGACTTCGCCCACAACGAAGCCATGACCGTGGAGCAGATGGCACGCGTTGAAGCCATCGTGAATGCAGAGGTGTTGGCCAATGCCGCTGCGCAGGCGCGGGTCATGCCGATCGAAGAAGCCCAGAAGGTGGGCGCGATGATGCTTTTTGGTGAGAAGTACGGCGACACGGTGCGCGTGTTGGACATTGGCAGCAGCCGTGAACTGTGCGGTGGCACCCATGTGCAGCGAACGGGCGACATCGGGTTGTTCAAGATCGTCTCCGAAGGTGGCGTGGCCGCCGGCATTCGACGGGTCGAAGCGGTGTGCGGCGAGAAGGCCTTGGCCTACCTGCAGCAGTTGGAAGGCACCTTGGGAGAGGCTGCTGGCACCATGAAGGTGGCCGCCAGCGAAGTGCCCGCGCGTGCTGCAGCCGTGCTGGAGCAGGTGCGTGCCCTGGAAAAGGAAGTGGCTGCCCTCAAGGGCAAGTTGGCGTCTGCCCAGGGCGATGAGTTGGTTGCGCAGGCGGTGGACGTCAAGGGCCTGAAGGTGCTGGCAGCGGTGCTGGATGGGGCCGATGCCAAGACCCTGCGCGAGACCTTGGACAAGCTCAAGGACAAGCTCAAGACCGCGGCCATCGTGTTGGCAGCCGTGGACGGTGGCAAGGTTCAGCTGGCTGCCGGCGTGACCGCTGACAGCGTGGGCCGTGTCAAGGCCGGCGAATTGGTGAGCTTTGTGGCCCAGCAGGTGGGCGGCAAGGGCGGTGGCAAGCCCGACATGGCCATGGCCGGTGGCACCGATCCTTCACAGTTGCCCAAGGCCTTGGCCTCGGTACAGGCCTGGGTGGCCGAGCGCGCTTGAGCCTGGGTGTAGGAGCTGTCCTTGGATCTGCACGGTAAGCACATCGTTCTGGGGCTGACCGGCGGCGTGGCCTGCTACAAGGCTGCAGACTTGGCACGCGAGCTCATCAAGGCAGGAGCCACCGTGCAGGCGGTGATGACGGCCTCGGCCCAGCGGTTTGTCACGCCGCTGCTGATGCAGTCCTTGACGGGCCGGCCCGTGGCCACGACCCAATGGGACAGCAGCCAGCCCAATGCGATGGCCCACATCAACCTCAGCCGTGAGGCCGATGCCATTGTGGTGGCGCCGGCCACGGCGGACTTCATCGCGCGCCTGGCGCAGGGCCGGTGCGACGAGCTCCTGTCCTTGCTGTGCATCGCTCGGCCGGCTCATCGCTGCGGCTTGCTGTTGGCGCCGGCCATGAACCGTGAGATGTGGGCCCATGCCGCCACCCAACGCAATGTCCAGCAGGTGGTGGACGATGGGGCGGTGGTGTTGGGCCCTGCTGCCGGTGAGCAGGCTTGCGGCGAGGTGGGTGACGGCCGCATGTTGGAGCCGCACGAACTCCGCGATGCCCTGATCGCCCATTTCCAGCCCAAGGTGCTGCGGGGGCGTCGCGTCTTGATCACCGCAGGCCCCACCTTTGAAGCCCTGGATCCCGTTCGGGGTCTGAGCAACCGCTCCAGCGGCAAGATGGGCTTCGCCCTGGCACGCGCCGCTGCGGAGGCCGGTGCCCAGGTGACGCTGGTGGCCGGGCCGGTACACCTGCCCACGCCGGCCGGTGTTCGCCGCGTAGACGTGGAATCCGCTCGCCAGATGTTGGACGCGGTCTTGCCTCTGGCTGCGCAGCACGAGGTGTTCATTGCGACCGCGGCGGTGGCCGATTGGCGCCCCCTGAGCGCGGCCCAAGCCAAGATCAAGAAGGGGGCCCAACCGGGTGCGCCGGCCTTTGAACTCACCGAGAACCCCGATGTACTGGCCACCGTGGCCGCCCTGCCCACGCCCCCGTTCTGCGTGGGTTTCGCAGCGGAAACGCACGACATCGAGCGCCACGCGCGTGAGAAGCTGCAACGCAAGCGGCTGAAGATGGTGGTGGCCAATCATGGCCCCTCGACCTTCGGGCGCGATGAAAACCAACTGATGCTGGTGGATGCGCAGGGCACGCGCGAGTTACCCGCGGCCAGCAAACTCAGCCTGGCCCGTGCCTTGGTGCTTGAACTGGCTCAACGCTTGCCCCCACAACCATGACCCATGCCACGATTGCCCTGAAGATCCTGGACGAGCGCTTGCGCGGCACGCCCGACCAGCCACCCTTGCTGCCGGCCTATGCCACGCCCGGCAGCGCCGGCTTGGACCTTCGCGCCTGCCTGCCCGAAGCGATGGTGCTGCAGCCCGGGCAGTGCGAGCTCATTCCCACCGGCATCGCCATCCACATTGCAGACCCCGGCCTGGCGGCCATGATCCTGCCGCGCTCGGGCCTGGGCCACAAACAGGGCATCGTGCTGGGCAATCTGGTGGGCCTGATCGACAGCGACTACCAGGGGCCGCTGATGGTGAGCTGCTGGAACCGGGGTGCGCAGCCCTTCACCCTTCAACCCTTGGAACGCCTGGCCCAGCTGGTGATCGTGCCCGTGGTGCAGGCGCGATTTGACTTGGTGGACAGCTTCGAAGCCAGCGACCGAGGCGCGGGCGGCTTCGGCTCCACCGGCCACGCCTAGGGCGCGGACAGACAGCGCCGGTGGGCGCTGCCAGCCTCAGTGCAGGGTGCGGTCGGCCGCATCCTCGGCCATGTCGTCTGCGCTGCCACCCAGCCTGAACACCGGCCCACCCGCGCTGCCGGCCTGAACCTCTTCCTCCGTGGCCGGGCGCACATCGCGCACCTTCAGGGCCAAGCGCAGTGCCATGCCGGCCAGGGGGTGGTTGCCGTCCAAGACCACGTGCTGTGGGTACACCTCTGTGACGGTGTAGACCGCTTCTGCGGGCATGTGGGGCGTGGCCGCACCCGGGGGCAGCCCCTCAAACTGCATGCCGGGGCCCACGTCCTCGGGGAACAGGGACCGGGCCTCGAAGCACACCAGCTCCGAGTCGTAATCGCCGAAGGCATGCTCCGGCTCAAGGTGCACCTGGGTTTCGAAGCCAATGGTTTGGCCGATGAGGGCCTCCTCCACCTTGGGCAACAGGTCGTTGCCGCCCACCAAGAACTCCAGGGGCTCGGCCAGCTCATCAATGGCCTTGCCCTGTGCGTCTGAGAGCGTCCAGGTGAGCGTGACCACGCAGGGTGTCGAAATGTCCATGGGCGGAATCATGGCACAGTGGGGGGACCCTGGCTTCACCTGATGCGCCGTGGCCCGACTTTCCTCGCGTTCCCTTGATCCCTTGCAACAAGCCCGCGTTCTGTTGGGGGGCCTGAGCCCCACGCAGTTCATGCGGCGGCACTGGCAGCGCAAGCCGCTGATGGTGCGCCAGGCGTGGCCCCAGGTGCAGCCGCCAGCCGAGTGCCGGGTGCTGTTCGACTTGTGTGCCGCCGACGATGTGGAGTCACGCTTGGTTGAGCAGCGTGCAGGCGCGTGGCGGCTGCGGCACGGGCCGTTCCAGCGGCGTCAACTGCCACCCTTGGGCCGACCAGGCTGGACCTTGCTGGTGCAGGGGCTGGACCTGCACCTGGAGGCCGCCCACCAGATGCTGCGGGCCTTCGATTTCATCGCGCAAGCGCGGCTGGACGACCTGATGCTGTCCTACGCCAGTGATGGCGGCGGCGTGGGCCCACATGTGGATTCTTACGACGTGTTCCTGCTGCAGGTGCAGGGGCGCCGCCGCTGGCGCATCGCACCACCGGGCCCGGCGAACTTCGTACCCGGGCTACCGCTTCGCATCCTGGCCGAATTCAAGGCCCAGCAGGAGTGGGTTCTGGAGCCAGGGGACCTGCTGTACCTGCCCCCAGGCTGGGGGCATGAGGGCGTGGCCCTAGGAGGCGATTGCATGACCGCCTCGATCGGCTTTCGCTCGCCCACCGCGGGTGAATTGGGTGCGGCCTTGCTGCAGGGGATGGCGGAGGAACTGCTGGAAGACAGCACCGGGCATCGAGGTGCATGGGGCCGCCGCTACGCCGACCCTGGGCTGGCGGCCACGCTGCAAACGGGTGCGATTCCGGCATCCTTGCGGGCGTTCGCCAGCGCATCCCTGCGCCGAGCGATGACCGATGAACAGGCCCTGGTGCAGGCCTTGGGTCGATGGCTGACCGAGCCCAAGGCCCAGGTGTGGTTTGAGCCGCAGGCGGCGCGGCTGCCAGCCGGGCAGGGGGTGGTGTTGGACCGCCGCACGCGCATGGCGCACGATCAAGGTCAGCTCTTCATCAATGGGGAGGCTTTTCGTGTGGCCGGGGCCGATGGCCGCCTGATGCGCCGCTTGGCCGATCAGCGGCGTTTGGACGGGCGTGCCTGGGCGCAATTGAGTGATCAGGCCCAGGCGGCGGCTTTGGAGTGGTTAGCCGCCGGATGGTTGCATGCAGATCAGTGTAGACCCTGATATCGGTTATACTGAAAACGGTTCGGTTTCCGACAAACGGCCCCTTTTTGGGATGCATCCCGAGGTGAGCGGTGGACGTCCAGTCCAGGTGTTTGGGGGCTGACCGTGACTCTTGGGGTTGAAACACCCTGCATTTCTGTCAGTTTCATCGTTTCGAGGACACACATGAAGCATTCCATCCTGCTGGCATCCCTGATCGCCGTTTCCGCTCTGGCCGCTTGCGGCAAGAAGGAAGCCGCTCCGGCTCCCGCCCCCGCTGCTGCTCCGGCACCGGCACCGGCCGCTGCCCCCGCTGCTGAGGCCTCTGCTGCTTCCGCACCGGCTGCTGCAGAAGCCTCTGCTCCTGCCAGCAAGTAAGCTGCTCCCAGGAACGAAAAAGCCGCCCTCGGGCGGCTTTTTTCATGTGCGCCCTGTGGTGCAGCACACCCCAGGGCCCCGGAGGGTCGGCTACTGCAGTTCCTTGAGCAGTGCTTCGCGAATGGCTTTGGCCGTGTCAGACGTCTCGGGTTGGCCGTTGGCGTTGAGCACGGTCAAGCTGGAGCGGTTGTCAGACTCACCCTTGACCAAGATGCGGTAGCGGGCCAGGCGCGTCTTGCTGTCGTCGCTGCGGAACACGTTGACCATGCGGGAGATCCAGCCTTCCTTGCCGCTGGCGTTGCGGTCCACATAGCGCACAAAGTAGATGCCGCCGGCGCGGTCGCGGTCTTCCACGGTGAAACCGCTGCGGTCCAGCCCGGCGCCAACCGTGCGCCACGCACGGTCAAAGCCCTCATCGATTTGCAGCCGTCCGTCGGGCAAGAGCCGGGCTCGCGGGGCCGCGTTCGGGCGGGCTGCTGCTGAGCCCGGCGCGCTGCGCTCGCCTGCACGGGCCTGGGCAACGGCCGCTTCAGGCGCACCCAATCGTGCCATCAGCCGGTACAGCATCTCGGCTTCCAAGGCAGGATCGCTGGGGCGTGCTTGCCACGCAATCTGGTCTTTGTTGTTGGCCACCGGGGCTTCCATCAGGCCGCGGTGTGCCACCGTCACCTCGGTGCCCCGGCCGCCGGCCAATCGTTCGATGCGGGTGCGGTAGCGGTCACGCTCTCCGGTGGAGAAGATGCCGTCAGCGAATCGGCCCAGAACGCTGCGCACCAGGTCTTGGGGCAGTTTGGCCCGGTTCTCCGCCCAGCCGGTTTCGACGACGCCGGCTTCGGGGCGCTCGACCTCCAAGTTGAATCCGTTGTCCTTCCAGAAGGCCACCACGCGCTCGTACACCACTTCCGGTGCCAGCGTGGTGACCAGGCGCCTCGTCTGGCCATCGCGTTCCAGGCGGACAGACCCGACCTGGGTGGGCGTGACGGCGGGGCCGGTACTGGCCGCGGGTACCGCCGGGCCTCCCTGCGCGAAGGTGCTGGCGCTGATGGGCTGACCCGACTGCACGGCAAAGCGGCCCTCGCGGGCAATTTGTGTGAGGTCCGGTGGCACCTCCAGGGGAGGGGTCTTGACCGCCTTGGAGCGGTAGTTCACCGGTGAGCCGGCCGCTTCGCCCGAACTGCTGAACCAACCACTGACGGTGGAGCACCCGCCCAAGGCCAGTGCCACGGCCAACGCCGTGCCGCATTGCACCGGGCGACCAAGGAAGGCGTGTGGCGAAGGGGTTGTGCCAGTGACGGGAGTGGGCTTGGAGGTCATGTGTGATGCAGCCAATGCAGGGTCGGGGGAAAGGGTGAGGTCAGCGCAGCGCAGATGGGCAGGCTTCATGGGAGCAGGCCGCAATCCAGCAGTGCCTGCTCGACAAGGGCTTGGGACGGCTCCGTCAAAGGAACGAGCGGCAGGCGGATGGCACCGCCACAGCGGCCCAGGCGGTGCAGCGCCCACTTCACGGGTATGGGGTTGGCCTCCACGAACAGGTGCTTGTGCAAGGGCAGCAGCTGCAGGTGGATCTCGCGGGCGCGGATGGCGTCGCCCGCGATGGCCGCCGCGCACATCTCGCGCATGGCACGCGGCGCCACGTTGGCTGTCACGCTCACGTTGCCATGGCCGCCCAGCAGCATCAGGGCAATGGCCGTGGGGTCGTCGCCCGAATAGATGCGGAAATGCGGCGGTGCATGGCGAATCAGCCACGCGGCACGCTCCAGGTTACCTGTGGCGTCCTTCACGCCGATGACACCGGGCAACTCAGCCAGGCGCAGCGTGGTCTCGACGCCCATGTCGGCCACGGTGCGGCCGGGCACGTTGTACAGCACCATGGGGATGTCCACCGCTTCGGCAATGGCCTTGAAGTGGCGGTAGATGCCTTCCTGTGTGGGCTTGTTGTAATAGGGGACCACCTGAAGGGTGCAGTCGGCGCCCACCTTTTTGGCGAAGCGCGAGAGCTCGATGGCCTCGTGGGTGGAATTGGCACCCGCACCGGCCATCACCGGTACACGACCCGCGCACTGCTGCACGGCCACCCGGATGATTTCGCAATGCTCTTCGACGGTCACCGTCGGCGATTCGCCGGTGGTGCCCACCACGCCTATGCAGTCGGTGCCCTCGGCAATATGCCAGTCAATGAGCTGTCGCAGGCCGTCGTAGTCGACGGCACCATCGTCGCGCATGGGGGTGACCAGGGCCACGATGCTGCCGGTGATCGGTTTCATGTTTGGGGGCTCGGGTAGGTGAACGGTGGGCTGGACGCCCATCCGCGGATTATCCAGGGTTCAGGGGCCAATCCCCGACAGCCTGGACATCGGTCGTCGCGGGTCTGATCGCGGCCATGCGCTGTACCCGGCGAAGGTCTGCCTGTTCTGCCGAACCCAGCAGCCCGTCTTCGTAGGCCAGAACATGCAGACCGGCCTGGGTCCATTGCAGCAGTTCACCCGGCTGCAGCAGGAAGTCAGGGTTGCGTGGCCGGCCCAAGCGGCCGTGCCCGATGGCAAAGGTTTCCACCAGGAGAACGCCCTGCGGCTTTAGGCTGGACAGCCACACGGGCCATAGGGGCCGCCACAAGTAGTTGGTGATGATGATGGCATCGAAGGCCTCGCCGGGCAGGGGCCACGGGCCGTTCTCGATGTCGGCGCACACCACGCGGGCCACGGCCTCGAGCCCTTGCAAGGCGGCGGCGTCGCGGTCCACGGCGGTGACAGCGGCGCCCCGCGCGGCAAACCATCGGCTGTGCCGACCCGCACCGCTGGCCACGTCGAGCACCCGAGCGCCACGGGGCACCAAGTGGCTGAACCGCTGGATCCAATCCGATGCTTCACCGGTACCGTGCATGGCGAAGCCCCCTAAAAGCAGCTGCGAACGAGGCTGGCCACCTCCAGCGCCAGGTGCGGGTTCATCCAGGCCAGGAACACCGTCGCACACGCGCACAGGGCCAAGAGCCCCCACAGGATGCGGCTGGTCAGGCTCAAGCCGTTTGCACCTGAGGGGCCGGCCGCGCGATCGGGGCGTCGCGCACCGGCACATTGGCCAGGGCTGCAAAAACGCCCAGGGCCACCGCAATCCACCACACCACGTCATAGGCGCCGGTGGCGTCGTACAGCAGGCCACCCATCCAAACGCCCAGGAAGGAACCCACCTGGTGCGACAGGAACACAAAACCGCCCAACATTGACAGGTAGCGCACCCCGAAGATTTGGGCGATGACGGCGTTGGTGGGGGGCACGGTGGACAGCCACAACAAGCCCATGACCGAGGCGAAGAGGTACACGCTGGTGGTGGTCAGCGGAGCCCACAGGAACAGGACAATGGCCACGGACCGCAGGCCGTAGATGCTTGACAGGATCCACTTGCGGGGCAGGTTTTGACCCAGAACCCCCGAGCCGTAGGTGCCCAGCACATTGAACAGCCCGATCAGGGCCAAGGCGGTGGCGGCCACATCCGGGCCCATGCCCTGGTCCTTGAGGTAACTGGGCAGGTGCACCCCGATGAACACGACCTGAAAGCCGCACACGAAGTACCCGGCCATGAGCCAGTTGAAGCTGCCGTAGCCAAAGGCTTCCTTGAGCGCCTGGCCGATGCTTTGCTGGCCGGGCTGGCTGGCGGTCGCGCTGGCGGGTTCGCGCAGGCCAAGGGACAGCGGGATGATGGCCAAGGCGGCTGCACCCAGGGCGAACAAGGCCATCTGCCAGCCGATCGAGCCGATCAGCCCGCTTTCCACCGGGACCATCATGAACTGCCCAAAGGAGCCGGCCGCCGCCGCCACCCCCATGGCCCAGCTGCGCCGCTCTGGCGCCACGTTGCGACCGATCACGCCATACACAACCGCGTAGGTGGTGCCGGCCTGTGCCATGCCGATCAAGAGGCCCGCGCTGCCGGTGAAGGCCAAACCGGACGTGGAAAGGGCCATGAGCACCAGGCCCAGGCTGTACAGCAGGCCCCCGACCACCAAGACCCGAAAGGCGCCGAACCGGTCAGCCAACATGCCAGCGATGGGGCCCGCCAAGCCCCAGGCGATGTTCTGGACGGCCAGCGCGAAGGCAAAGGTTTCCCGAGACCACGCCCGCTCCACCGTGATGGGCTGCAGCCACAGACCAAAGCCATGGCGTATGCCCATGGACAGGGTGAGGATCAAGGCGCTGCAAATGAGCACCTGGCGAAGGCTGAGCAGGGGGGCCGCCGGACCTGTCGGATGTGTCATCGGGGCATTGTCGCGAATTCAGCCGCCCCGTGCTCGATGGAGCCCCTGCCTAGAATCTTGGCCCATGTCACCTCCCACACCGAAGAAGTCTGCGGCGGCCCGCTCTGCTGAAGCCGGCCACTACAGCGAGGCCTCGATCAAGGTACTCAAGGGCCTCGAGCCGGTCAAGCAGCGTCCCGGCATGTACACGCGCACCGACAACCCACTGCACATCGTGCAGGAGGTGATCGACAACGCAGCCGACGAAGCCCTGGCGGGCCATGGCCGGCGCATAGGCGTGACGCTGCACAGCGACGGCTCGATCACCGTGGACGACGATGGGCGGGGCATTCCCTTTGGGCTGCACCCGGATGAAGGCGTGCCGGTGGTGGAGATTGTGTTCACACGCTTGCATGCCGGCGGTAAGTTCGACAAAGGCTCGGGCGGCGCCTACAGCTTCTCCGGCGGCCTGCACGGCGTGGGTGTCAGCGTCACGAATGCCTTGGCCAAGCGCTTGCAGGTGCAGGTTTGGCGTGAAGGGCAGACGGCCGCACTGGCTTTTTCCGGCGGCGATGTCGTGGAGCCCCTGAAGGTGATGGCGGCAGCGCCGGCCGCCAGCGGCTTGGCAGCCCAAGCCGCTGGCGCGGCCCGGCGCAGCGGCACCTCGGTGCGCGTCTGGCCTGACGCCCGGTACTTTGAGTCCGCGGAGTTGCCCAGGGCGGAGTTGGTGCATCTCTTGCGCAGCAAGGCGGTGCTGATGCCGGGTGTGACCGTGACCCTGCACCACGAGAAGAGCGGTGACACGCAAACCTGGCTGTACAAGGGGGGCCTTCGCGACTACTTGTTGCAAAGCCTGAGCGCTGAGCCCTTGATCCCCCTGTTCGAGGGCGAGCGATTTGCTGAAGCGGCCGAGACTGAGAACTTTGCCGAGGGTGAAGGCGCTGCGTGGTGCGTGGCGTTCACCGAGGATGGGGCGCTGCTGCGCGAGAGTTATGTGAACCTCATCCCCACCGTGGCCGGTGGCACCCACGAGTCCGGCCTCAAGGACGGCCTGTTTGGGGCGATCAAGGGCTTCATCGATATGCATGCCCTCTTGCCCAAGGGTGTCAAGCTCATGCCCGAAGACGTGTTCTCGCGGGCCAGTTTCGTGTTGTCGGCCAAGGTCTTGGACCCGCAATTCCAGGGGCAGACCAAGGAACGGTTGAACTCTCGGGATGCGCTGCGCTTGGTTTCGGCTTACACCAAGCCCGCGCTGGAGTTGTGGCTGAACCAGCATGTCGAGCACGGCCGCAAACTGGCCGATTTGGTGATCAAGGCTGCGCAGACACGGCAGCGTGCGTCACAGAAGGTGGAGAAAAAGAAGGGCTCCGGGGTGGCGGTGCTGCCTGGCAAGCTCACCGACTGCGAAAGCCGCGACTTGTCCCTCAACGAGCTCTTCCTGGTGGAGGGTGACTCCGCCGGCGGCAGCGCCAAGATGGGCCGCGACAAGGAGACGCAGGCGATCCTGCCTCTGCGCGGCAAGGTGCTCAATGCCTGGGAGGTGGAGCGCGACCTGCTGTTTAAGAACAACGAGATCCACGACATTGCGGTGGCCATGGGCGTGGATCCGCATGGCGTCCATGACACGCCGGACCTCAGTGGGCTGCGCTACGGCAAGGTGTGCATCTTGAGCGATGCCGATGTGGATGGCTCGCACATCCAGGTGCTGCTGCTCACGCTGTTC
>RFPX01000260.1 GCA_009925955.1 Betaproteobacteria bacterium | reverse complement strand
CGCCAGCAACTCGCGCAGGTCGCGCTCAGCGGCTTCGGCAATGGAGATGAAGGCCTTGCCGCGGTGGCTCATCTCCATCACACCCATGCCCGTGCCGCGCCAGTCCAGCATTTCAGCGGCGGCCTGCTGCAGCACCGGCTCGGGCAGAGCCGCCGGGCCGGCGGAGAAGTTAAACGGTCGGCTCATGGGGCGGGGTGTCGCCCGCAGCGGGCGGCTCATCGCCAGCTTCGGCATCGTTTTCCGCAATGCGCTGCAGGCCGCTGAGCTTGGAACCGTCATCCAGTGCAATCAGCGTCACGCCCTGCGTGGCGCGGCCCAGTTCCCGAATCTCCGACACCCGGGTGCGCACCAGCACGCCCTTGTCGGTGATCAGCATGATTTCATCGGCCGGCCGAACCAGGGTGGCCGCCACCACACGGCCGTTGCGCTCGCTTTGTTGAATGGCGATCATGCCCTTGGTGCCACGGCCATGGCGCGTGTACTCGGCAATCGAGGTGCGCTTGCCGTAGCCGTTTTCGGTGGCCGTCAGCACGCTTTGTGTTTCGTCTTCGGCCACCAGCATGGCAATCACGCGCTGGCCGTCTTCGAGCATCATGCCGCGCACGCCGCGCGCGGTACGGCCCATGGCGCGCACATCGTCTTCATCGAAGCGAACCGCTTTGCCGCCGTCGGAGAACAGCATGACGTCGTGCTTGCCATCGGTGAGTGCCGCGCCGATCAGGTGGTCGCCCTCGTCCAGGTCCACCGCGATGATGCCGGCCTTGCGAGGGTTGCTGAATTCATCCAGCGCCGTCTTCTTCACCGTGCCCAGGGCGGTGGTCATGAACACATAGTGGTCGCCCGGGAAGGATCTGAACTCGCCCGTCAGAGGCAGCACCACGTTGACCTTCTCGCCGTCGGCCAGCGGGAACATGTTCACGATGGGCTTGCCACGGCTGGCGCGGCCGCCTTGCGGCACTTCCCAAACCTTGAGCCAATACACGCGGCCGCGATTGGAAAAACACAAGATCCAGTCGTGGGTGTTGGCGATGAAGAGCTGGTCGACCCAGTCGTCTTCCTTGGTGGCGGTGGCCTGCTTGCCGCGGCCGCCGCGCTTTTGCGCGCGGTACTCCGACAGGGGCTGGCTCTTGATGTAGCCGCTGTGGCTGAGCGTGACCACCATGTCGGTGGGCGTGATCAGGTCTTCGGTGCCCAGCTCCTGCACGTTGTGCTCGATCACGCTGCGCCGGGCGCCCACCTTGGTTTGGCCGAACTCTTGCTTGAGGGCGGTGAGCTCTTCGGAAATGATGAAGGTCACGCGCTCGGCCTTGGACAGGATGTCCAGCAGGTCGGCGATTTGCGCCATCACGTCCTTGTACTCGCCGATCACCTTGTCCTGCTCCAGGCCGGTCAGGCGCTGCAGGCGCATCTGCAGAATTTCCTGGGCTTGGTCGTCGCTCAAGCGGTACAGCCCGTCGGGCTGAAGGCCATAAGACCGGGGCAGACCCTCGGGGCGATAGGCCTCGCGGCCCCCGGCCGTGTCGGCCTCGGCGCGGGCCAGCATTTCGCGCACCAGTGAAGAGTCCCAGCTCTTGCTCATCAGCGCAGCCTTGGCTGCCGGCGGCGTGGGGCTGGTCTTGATGGTCTCGATGAACTCGTCGATGTTGGCCAGCGCCACGGCCAAGCCTTCCAGTACATGGCCGCGTTCGCGGGCCTTGCGCAGCTCGAACACGGTGCGCCGCGTCACCACTTCGCGGCGGTGTTCCAAGAAGATCTGCAGCAGGTCTTTGAGGTTGCACAGCTTGGGTTGGCCGTCGATCAGGGCCACCATGTTGATGCCGAAGCTGTCCTGCAGCTGGGTCTGCTTGTACAGGTTGTTGAGCACCACCTCGGGCACTTCGCCGCGCTTGAGCTCAATGACCACGCGCATGCCGGACTTGTCCGACTCGTCCTGGATGTGGCTGATGCCTTCGAGCTTCTTGTCGCGCACCAATTCGGCCATGCGCTCCAAGAGGCTCTTCTTGTTCACCTGATAGGGAATCTCGTCGACGATGATGGCCTGGCGCTGGCCGCGGTCGATGTCCTCAAAGTGGGTTTTGGCCCGCATCACCACCTTGCCGCGCCCGGTGCGGTAGCCCTCGCGCACGCCATTGAGGCCGTAGATGATGCCGGCGGTGGGGAAGTCTGGGGCCGGCACGATCTCCATCAGCTCTTCGATGGTCGCGCCTTCGTTCTTCAGCAGGTGCAGGCAGGCGTCCACCACCTCGTTGAGGTTGTGCGGGGGAATGTTGGTGGCCATGCCCACCGCAATGCCGGCGCTGCCATTGACCA
>RFPX01000259.1 GCA_009925955.1 Betaproteobacteria bacterium | reverse complement strand
GACACCTACGAAATCATGCGCGCCGAAGACGTGGGCTGGAGCGCCAACAAAATCGTGCTGGGCAAGCTCAGCGGCCGCAACGCCTTCAAGCAGCGTCTGCAGGAACTCGGTGTCGACCTGGACAGCGAGGCCGAGGTGAACGCAGCCTTTGCGCGCTTCAAGGACCTGGCCGACCGCAAGAGCGACATCTTTGACGAGGACATCATTGCCCTGGTCAGCGACGAGAGCGTGACCAGCGAGCAGGAGCACTATCGCCTGCTGGCACTCTCACAGCACTCTGAAACCGGCGAGCGGCCGCAGGCCTCGGTGGTGTTCACCGCTGGGGATACCGAGCACAAGGCCACCAGCGACGGCAACGGTCCGGTCGATGCTTCGCTCAAGGCCATCGAGTCGCGCCTGAACACCGGCGCCGAGTTGGTGCTGTACTCGGTCAACGCCATCACCAGTGGCAGCACCGAATCGCAGGGCGAGGTCACCGTGCGGCTTCAACACGGTGGGCGCGTGGTCAACGGGGTGGGGGCAGACCCCGACATCGTGGTGGCCTCGGCCAAGGCCTACCTGTCGGCGCTCAACAAACTGCACTCCAAGCATGAGCGGGTGGCGGCTCAGGGTTAACGCGTGTTTTTGCTTCAAATACCCCCGCTAAGCCATTGATTGAGATGGCCTGCTCACCTACACTGGTGAGTCCGGTCAACTGTAGGGGCGCCTGCAAGGGCGCCGCACGGCGTACGCGATGGTGTTGAGCACTCACAAGTGGTTCTGGGGCCTGGTCTTGGTTCTGGGTATGGCCTGGTCAGGCGGCGTTTCGGCCCAGGCCAACGGCGCGGCAACGGCCAAACCCACGCCGTCCAAGAAGCCGGCGGCCCAAGCCGATCGCCGCTCCACCACGGCCGCGGCTCCCAAGAAGAAGGCAGAGCCGTCCGCCAAGAAGCCCTCCAGTGCCAACGCCAAGCGCGTGAAGGCCGCGGCAGCGGTGGGCGCCGCGGGTGCGGTGGCCGCTGTGGCCGCGCGCCCGTCCATGGGGCAAACCTACGGCCTGCACCAAACGCCGGACCCGCTGGATCTGAAGTCCAGACAGCATGAACCAGCGCGCCCGTGATCTGGGCATGCACGACACCCGATTTGTGGAGCCCACCGGCTTGAGCAGCAAGAACCAGTCGAGTGCACACGACCTGGCGATCTTGGTGCGCGCCTCGCACGAACATGAGCTGCTGCGCCAGTTCTCGGTGACGCCAGAAGCCAAGATGGCCGTGGGCCGCCAGCAGCTGCAGTTCCGCAACACCAACGGCCTGGTGCGCGGCGGCACCTGGGACATCGCCTTGCAGAAAACCGGCTACATCGCCGAAGCGGGCCGGTGTGTGGTGATGCAGGCCACGCTCGCAGGGCGCGAGCTCATTCTGGTGTTGCTGGATTCAGCCGGGCGCTACTCACGCATCGGGGATGCGGAACGCCTGCGCAAGTGGATCACCGAGCACGCGGCCCAGGGCAGCCCAGTGCCCGAGAGATCGTCTGTGCGGTCTCCTGTAACCGGCTGACCCAGGCCTCTTCCAGCCGGTCGGCGGGCGCGGAAATCGACAGTCCGGCCACCAGCCGGTTTTGGTCGTCGTAAATGCCGGCGGCCATGCAGCGCACCCCCAGCTCCAGCTCCTCATCGTCGCGCGCCACGCCTTGCTGGCGCACCTGCGACAGTTCGCGCTCCAGCTTGGGCAGTTCGGTCAGGCTGTTGCGGGTGTGACCGGCCAGGCCGGTGCGCGTGGCATACGCCCGAACGCGCGGTGCGTCGTCTTGTGCCAGGAACAGCTTGCCCACGGAGGTCAGGTGCAAGGGGGCGCGTCCACCCACGGCGCGAACCACCTGCATGCCCGACCGTTCGCTGTAGGTGCGCTCGATGTACACGATCTCATCACCCTGGCGCACCGACAGGTTCACCGGTTGTTGGGTCAGGCGGTGCAGTTCGCGCATCGGGCCGATGGCCACTTCGCGCACATCCAAGCGCGCCTTCACCAGGTTGCCCAGTTCCAACAGGCGCATGCCCAGGCGGTAGCTGCCGGCTTCCGGGCGTTCCACCCAGCGGCCTAGGGTGAGGTCGTTGAGGATGCGGTGGGCCGTTGAGGGGTGCAGGCCGGTGCGCTCGCTGATCAGCTTCAGCGACACCGGGTCTTGGTGCTCGGCCAACAGGTCCAGCAGGCTGAACATGCGTTCGAGCACCTGAATGGCCGGTTGGCGGCCTTCGTCGCCGGCTGGCGCAGCAGCGGTGGCGGAAGCAGCAGCGCCAACGGAGGCGGGCGGGACGGGCGTTCGGGACATGGGTT
>RFPX01000258.1 GCA_009925955.1 Betaproteobacteria bacterium | reverse complement strand
ACCGTCTTGGTCTTGAGCATGATCTGGTCGAAGCGGTGGGCATTCATCTTCTGCCAGACCTTGACCAGGTCACGGTCGGCCCCTTGCATCAGGCCATCGAGCATTTCCACCACGTCCAGGCGAGCGCCCAGGGTGCTGTAGACCGTGCCCATTTCCAAGCCGATGATGCCGCCCCCGATGATCAGCATCTTCTTGGGCACTGCCTTCAGGCCCAGGGCACCGGTGCTGTCGACGATGCGCGGGTCGTCCGGCAAGAACGGCAGGCGAACCGCCTGTGAGCCTGCGGCAATGATGCAGCGCTTGAAGGCGATGACCTGTTGGCTGCCCGTCTTGTCCTGCGCGGCACCGGTGGTTTCCTCCACCGTCACGCGGTGGCTGCCGGTGAAGGCACCGTAGCCCCGAACCACCGTGACCTTGCGCATCTTGGCCATGGCAGCCAAGCCACCGGTGAGCTTGCCGATCACCTTTTCCTTGTGGCCACGCAGCTTGTCGATGTTGAGTTTGGGGGCACCGAAGTCCACACCGAGGTCGGCCATGTGGCTGACCTCGTCCATCACCGCCGCCACATGCAACAGCGCCTTGGAAGGAATGCAGCCCACATTCAGGCACACACCACCCAGGGTGGCATAGCGCTCGACCAGCACCACCTTGAGGCCCAGATCGGCCGCGCGAAAGGCCGCGCTGTAGCCGCCCGGTCCTGCGCCCAGCACCAGCACATCGCACTCAAGGTCGAAGGCGGAGCCATCGTCGGCCACGACGGCGGCTGCAGGGGCGCCTGCCGGTGCAGGCGCAACGGGCGATGGCGCGGCCGAGGGTGATGCAGGAGATGCGGGTGCGGCCGGCACCGATGCAGCAGCCCCGGCCACCGAATCCGCCACCTCCAGCGACAGCACCACGGTGCCCTCGCCCACCTTGTCGCCAAGCTTGACCTTGAGTTCCTTGACCACGCCCGCGTGGCTGGACGGGATCTCCATGGACGCCTTGTCGGACTCCACGGTGATCAGGCTTTGCTCCACCTTGATCGTGTCGCCGGGCTTGACCAGCAGCTCGATCACGGCCACTTCTTTGAAGTCGCCGATATCGGGAACCTTGATGTCGATGATGGACATGGCTTCTCCCGTCACAGCATGATCCGGCGGAAGTCCGCCAGGATCTGGCCCAAGTAGGCATTGAATCGGGCTGCTGCGGCGCCATCAATGACCCGATGGTCCCAGGTGAGAGACAGTGGCAACATCAGCCGCGGCACGAACTCCCGCCCATTCCACACCGGCTCCATTTGGCTCTTGCACACGCCCAGGATGGCCACCTCCGGCGCATTGATGATGGGCGTGAAGTAACGCCCACCGATGCCGCCAAGGCTGGAGATGGTGAAGGTGGCACCGCTCATGTCGGCAGGACCCAATTTGCCTTCACGGGCCTTCTTGGCCAGCTCGCCCATTTCCTGGCTGATCTGCAGGATGCCCTTCTGGTCGGCGTTCTTGATCACCGGCACCACCAGGCCGTTGGGCGTGTCCGCTGCAAAGCCGATGTGCCAGTACTGCTTGTAGACGAGCGCTTCGCCGTCCAGCGAGCTGTTGAACTCGGGGAACTTCTTGAGTGCGGCCACGCAAGCCTTGATCAGGAAGGCCAACATCGTGACCTTCACACCGGTCTTTTCGTTTTCCTTGTTGGTGGCCACGCGGAAGGCTTCGAGCTCGGTGATGTCCGCGTCGTCATGGTTGGTGACGGCCGGGATCATCACGGCGTTGCGCAGCAGGTTGGCTCCGCTGATCTTCTTGATCCGGCCGAGTTCTTTGCGTTCAATCGGGCCGAACTTGGCGAAGTCCACCTTGGGCCAGGGAATCAGGCCCAAGCCTTCTCCCGCGGCACCCACAGCAGGTGCACGGGCCGCTTGTGCGGCGGTCTGAACCGCACCCGCCATCACGGACTTGGTGAAGGCCTGCACATCGGCCTGTGTGATCCGGCCCTTGACACCACTGCCCTTGACCTCGTGCAGCGGCACGCCGAGCTCGCGGGCAAACTTGCGCACCGAGGGCGATGCGTGCGGCAACCCCGTGGCCGGCGCGGCCGTGGGGTTATGAGGGGCCGGGGGGGTATCGATGGCCCCGGCGGACGTAGACGCCACCGCGCTGGCTGCGGCCGGCGCGGGTGATGGGGCAGCCGCGGGTGCGGCCACCGGCGCAGGCACGGCAGCCGGTGCTGCGGCAGATGGGGCAGCCGAGGCCACCGGCGCCGGCGCAGCGGCAACCTCGCCCTGCGCCTCCAGCACCAACACGAGGCTGCCCTCCCGGACCTTGTCACCCAACTGAACCTTGAGCTCC
>RFPX01000257.1 GCA_009925955.1 Betaproteobacteria bacterium | reverse complement strand
GGGGCGGTGACCTGCTTGCCGATGAGGTTGGCACCGTTCATGAAACGGTCGCTCTTCATGCTCTTGGCCATCGTCTCCAACGAGGCACTCATGTTGGTGGACGCCTCCAGCTGCGAGAACTGCGCCAGCTGGGCCACAAAGGCTTCGTTGTTCACCGGATCCAGGGGGTTTTGGTTCTGCAGCTGGGTGGTGAACAGCGTCAAGAACTCGGTCTTGCCCATCTTGTCGTTCACAGGCTTCGCGGCGTTCTTCAGGTCGCTGTAGCGTGTGATGCCCGGCAGAATGGGCTGCGCGGTCTTGCCGGGTGTGGTGGTCATGGCAGATCTCTCACGCCCAGCCTCAGCTGCGCATCATGTCCAACGTGCGCATCATCAGATGCTTGGCGGTGTTCACCGTCTCCACGTTGTTCTGGTAGGAACGTGCCGCAGCCATCATTTCCACCATCTCGCTGACCTCGTTGACGTTCGACTGGTAGATGTATCCATCCTTGTCGGCCAGCGGGTTGTGGGGGTCGAACTGGCGGCGCACGGGCGCCGGGTCGTCAACCAGCTGCTCGATCTTCACGCCGCCCTTGATGTCCTGGCCGTTGTGGGTGTCGGCCTTGTTCAGCATGCCTTCGACGATGGTCTTGAACAGGGGACGCTTGGCGCGAAAGGCTTCCTCAGCGGTGGTGGCCACGGTGCCGGCGTTGGCCAGGTTGGATGCGGTGGCGTTCATGCGGGTGAGCTGCGCGTTCAGCGCAGTGCCTGCAATGCCGAAGATGTTGTCCATCATGATGAAGACCCTCTGTCACTCGCCCTTGAGGGCCTTGCGTATGCCAGACACGCGGTTTTCCAGAAAGCTCAAGGTGGCCTGAAAGTCCCCCGTGGCCTTACCAAACTTCGCCTGTTCCATGCTCAGTTCCACCGTGTTGCCATCGAACGAGGTGTTGAACGGGATGCGGTACTTCAACGCAGCCTGGTCGGGCGGCACGCCGCCTTCGAGTTCGTAGTGCTGCGGCTGTGTGGTGGTCAAGGCGTCGGTTCGCACCGTCTTCATCACCTGCCGAAAGTCGATGTCACGCGCCTTGAAGTTGGGCGTGTCAGCGTTGGCAATGTTGGACGACAGCACTTCCATGCGCTGGCTTCGAAAGCGCAGCGCGCGTTCGTGCAGAGCGAAGTCCTTGTCGATGAAGTTCATGCTGATCGGTCCTGTCGGTTCAATCGGATGTTCGGTGTGGTCCTGGGCTTTTCAGTGGCAGGCCAATAGGCTTTTCCCGACACGGTTACGCAGATTTCGTGCCAACGCTTGGGCAGGCCGCGATCAGGGCTGCCCAGACGTTTCGCGGGGGTAAACCCGCCTCAAGCCGACGGGTTTGGTGTCGATCCCTCGTCTGAAGATGCGGATGACTGCAAGGATTTGCCGCATGGCAAGCCTTTGCCGTTGGTGCGTCACGCATGGGTGAGCGGTCCATCAACGGCTCATCAACGGGCCATCAACTCGGGCAGCATGAACTGCCCCAAGCGTGCCCTGGCATTCACGTTCAGGCCGGCCAAGATCGACGACCGTGTGATGGGCGCTTGGCGCTCGCGCCCCACATGCAGGTCCAGGGCTTGTGGCCCGGCTATCGGCAAAGCGGCCGTGAGGCTGCGTTCTTGTCGGGCCGCGGGCGTGAGGATGGTGAGATACAGGTCATCCAGGCGCACCTGCCCGTCTCGGCTACGGAATTCGCGCAGCCGGGTATCGTCGAAGTACCGGTCCACCAGGTCCAACTGCTGCAACACACTCAGGTTCAAAATCTCCTGAGGTCTTTGCCCATAGCCGGCGCTGGCGGCACCGCGGTCGGGCCCGCTGCAAAATTGAATGATCCCGTGGCACCGCCCATTGCTGGCCTTGGGGTTCAAGCCGTCGCTTTCCATCAGCACGGCTTTGGCGAAGTCGTCTGGCCTGAAGCCGTGCTTGCCAGCCAGGGCTTCGATGCGCTCGCTCACCAGGCCGCGCTCGGCCCGGGCGATGTAGCCCCGGTCAACGGCCCGGTTCAAGGTTTGGGTCAGGATCGGGTTGGCACTGCTGCCCGCCGGCCCCGGCACATCCACGCGCACCACGGACGGCGGCAGATGCACGCGGGCCTCGGTTGCGGCCGCCTGCGCAAGCGGCCGAGAAGGCGAACCCACCACCAGGTTCTGCCCCACCAGGATCCGGTCCGGGTCGGAGAGTCCGTTGTCGCGGGCCACCTGAAGGGCCCAACGGTGCGCCTCGGGCGCACTCAAGGCTTCTCGCGCGCCACCCAACGCCACCCAGCGTGCACGCACCAACGAGGTCAAGGTATCCCCCCGCTGCACGACCACCTCG
>RFPX01000256.1 GCA_009925955.1 Betaproteobacteria bacterium | reverse complement strand
GCTTCGCCGCGGGTGGTGGCCAGTCGGTGCCTGTGGCGGATGCCGGGCGCGCCATGGGAATGTCCTTGTCCGGCTGGTCCATCAGCCTTATCGGTGTAACGAGCCGAGGGTATTGAGAGGAACACACATACATGCAAACCAATCTCCTGAAGCCCAAAGCCATCAATGTCGAACCCCTGGGTGCCAACCGGGCTGAGGTCACGCTCGAGCCGTTCGAGCGCGGCTATGGCCACACCCTGGGCAATGCTCTGCGCCGTGTGCTGCTCAGCTCCATGGTCGGCTACGCCCCCACCGAGGTCACCATCGCTGGCGTGCTGCACGAGTACTCCACGATCGACGGTGTACAGGAAGATGTCGTGCACATCATGCTCAACCTCAAGGGTGTGGTGTTTCGCCTGCACAACCGCGACGAGGTTACCTTGGTGTTGCGCAAAGACGGTGACGGCCCGGTCACGGCCGCCGACATCCAGACGCCGCACGACGTGGAAATCATCAACCCCGACCATGTGATCGCCAACCTGGCTGCCGGCGGCAAGCTGGACATGCAGATCAAGGTGGAAAAGGGCCGCGGCTATGTGCCGGGCAACCTGCGCCGCCACGCCGACGAGCCCACCAAGAGCATCGGCCGTATCGTGTTGGATGCCTCCTTCTCGCCGGTCAAGCGGGTGAGCTACGCGGTCGAAAACGCCCGCGTGGAGCAGCGCACCGACCTGGACAAGCTGGTCATGCAGATCGAAACCAACGGTGCCATCAGCCCCGAGGAAGCGATCCGCGCATCGGCCAAGATCCTGGTGGAGCAACTGGCCGTGTTCGCTCAACTCGAGGGCAGCGACATCGCGTCCTTCACCGAGCCTGCACCGCGTTCGGGCGCGAACTTCGACCCGATCCTGCTGCGCCCGGTGGACGAGCTGGAACTAACCGTGCGTTCGGCCAACTGCCTGAAGGCGGAAAACATCTATTACATCGGCGACCTGATCCAGCGCACCGAAACCGAGCTGCTCAAGACGCCGAACCTGGGCCGCAAGTCCCTCAACGAAATCAAGGAAGTGCTGGCCTCGCGTGGCCTCACGCTGGGTGCGCGTCTTGAGAACTGGCCGCCCCTGGGCCTGGACAAGCGCTGACAAAAAAGAAGCACTGCATCCTCTGGTACCTGATACGGCCAGGGTTCAATAAGGAAAGGAAAGCACCATGCGTCACGGACACGGACTCCGCAAACTCAACCGCACCAGCGAGCACCGCTTGGCGATGCTTCGCAACATGTGCGTCTCGCTGCTTCGCCACGAAGCCATCAAGACGACCGTTCCCAAGGCCAAGGAACTGCGCCGTGTGGTCGAGCCTTTGATCACCCTGGGCCGCACGCCCACGGTGGCCAATCGCCGTCTGGCTTTTGCCCGCCTGCGCGATCGCGAGATCGTCACCAAGCTGTTCAACGAACTCGGCCCGCGCTACGCCACCCGTCCGGGCGGCTACACCCGCATCCTGAAGATGGGCTTCCGCGTGGGTGACAACGCGCCCATGGCCTTCGTGGAACTGGTGGACCGTCCTGAGCCGGTGGTCGCTGAGGAAGCCGCAAAGGCCGAGTGATCGGCGCCTTGAAGGCCCCGCCCTGTGCGGCGGTGTTCAAGCCCAACCCCAAAGCCGGCCTTGAGCCGGCTTTTTTGTGGCCTGGTCATGGCCGCCCTTCAAAAAGCTTGAGAGCAAGCATCACCGCCGTTCAAGTGCAGGGCGCAACGATGGCCCTATCCTGCAGACTTTCCACTGACTGGGACCTCTGCCATGACCACCGTGATCGACGCCATTCGGCAACGCACCTCCGCAAACAACTTTGACCCGACCCACGTGATGAGCCGTGAGGACATCACGGAGTTGGTGTCCTTGGCCACCGAGAGCCCGAGTTCGTTCAACATGCAGAACTGGCGCTTCATTGCCGTGACCAGCCCAGAGGCCAAGCAGCGCCTGAAGGCGGCGGCCTTCAACCAGCCCAAGGTCGGCGATGCGGCCGTGACCTTTGTGGTGGTGGGTGAAGTGGGTGGGCACCAGCACCTGCCGCGCTTGATCAAGCCCATGCTGGATGCCGGTGCCATCAACCAAGCGGCCTACGACGGTTGGATCGGCATGGCCAACGGCCTGTACGAGGGCAAGGACCAGTTCCAGCGCGACGAGGCCATCCGCTCGGCCTCACTGGCCAGCATGACGCTCATGCTGGCGGCCACGGGCAAGGGTTATGTGTCTGGCGCCATGATCGGCTTTGACCCGGCGGCTGTGTCCGCGGAGTGCGGTTTGGCGGCCAATGAAGTGCCGGTGATGTTGATTGCCGTCGGGCGCCCCGCAGCCG
>RFPX01000255.1 GCA_009925955.1 Betaproteobacteria bacterium | reverse complement strand
GCATCCGCGTGCTGGCGGCCACGCCCATCAAGGGGCGCATCACCGTCAGCGGCTATGAAGGCTCGGAACTGTTGGTGGCCCGCTTGCTGATTGAAAGCGGTGCCGAGGTGCCTTATGTGGGCACGGCCTGCCCCAAGACCCCCTGGAGCGCCCCCGACCTGGCCTGGCTGCAGGCGCGCGGCGTGCACGTGCAGTACCGCGCCTCGCTGGAGCAAGACGTGGCCGCGATCCGCGAGTTCCGCCCCGACCTGGCCATCGGCACCACGCCCGTCGTGCAGGCCGCCAAGGAAGCCGCCATCCCCTCGCTGTATTTCACGAACCTGATCTCCGCCCGCCCCCTGATGGGCCCGGCGGGTGCCGGTTCTTTGGCGCAGGTGATCAACGCCGCCTTGGGCAACAAGGGTCGTTTTGACCGCATGCGCGGCTTCTTCGACGGCGTGGGAACGGCCCATGCCGCAGGCGTTTGGGAGTCGGGCGAGGGCGCGGCCGGCGTGCCGCAGGACCGCCCCGAGTTCAAGGCGGAAACACGCCGCCAGGTCATCAAGATCATGAAGCGGCGCAAGGCCGAGGAGATGATCTGATGTTGGTACTCGACCACGATCGCGCAGGCGGCTATTGGGGCGCGGTGTATGTGTTCACCGCGATCAAGGGCCTGCAGGTGGTGATCGACGGCCCGGTGGGCTGCGAGAACCTGCCGGTGACCAGCGTGCTGCACTACAGCGACGCCTTGCCGCCGCACGAGCTGCCCATCGTGGTCACGGGCCTGGCCGAAGAGCAGCTGGGCCGTGAAGGCACCGAGGGATCGATGAAGCGCGCCCATGCGGTGCTCGACCCTGACCTGCCTGCTGTGGTGGTCACCGGCTCGATCGCCGAGATGATCGGTGGCGGGGTCACGCCTGAAGGCACCACCATCCAACGCTTCTTGCCCCGCACCATCGACGAAGACCAGTGGCAGTGCGCCAACCGCGCCATGTTGTGGCTGTGGCAACAGTACGGCTTGCGCCACATTCCGGCCCGCACACCCTTGGCCGAGCGGCCCGCCGGCGAAAAGCCGCGCGTGAACATCATCGGCCCGGCCTACGGCACCTTCAACTGCCCCAGCGACCTGGCCGAGATCCGCCGCTTGGTGCAAGGCCTGGGCGCTGAAGTGAACATGGCCTTCCCGCTGGGCAGCCACCTGGCCGATGTGGCCGAGCTGGCCAACGCGGATGTGAACATCTGCCTGTACCGTGAATTCGGCCGCGCCCTGTGTGAGGCGCTGGAGCGGCCCTATCTGCAGGCCCCCATTGGGCTGCACAGCACCACCGCCTTCCTGCGTGAGCTGGGTGCCTTGCTGGGCTTGGACCCCGAGCCCTTCATCGAACGCGAGAAGCACACCACCATCAAGCCGGTGTGGGACCTGTGGCGATCGGTCACCCAGGATTTCTTCAGCACCGCCAGCTTTGGCATCGTGGCCGGCGAAACCTATGCGCGCGGCGTGCGCCACTTCCTCGAAGACGAGATGGGCCTGCCCTGCCACTTCGCCGTCTCGCGCCGGGCCGGTGAGAAAACCGACAACGTCAACATCCGCCGCTTGGTCCACGAGAAGACGCCGCTGATCGTCTTCGGCAGCTTCAACGAGCGCATGTACCTGGCCGAAGCCGGGCAGAAGGGCCCCATGAAGGCCGCCTACATCCCGGCCTCCTTCCCCGGCTCCATCATCCGCCGCCACACCGGCACACCCTTCATGGGTTATGCGGGCGCCACCTACTTGGTGCAGGAGGTGTGCAACGCGCTGTTTGACGCGCTGTTCCACATCCTGCCGCTGGCCACCGAAATGGACCAGGTGCAGGCCACACCGGCGCGCGGCATCAGCGGCAGCGATTCGGTCTTGGCCTGGGACGAAGAGGCCCAAGACGCGCTGCGCGAATGGGTGCAGTTGCAGCCGGTGCTGGTGCAGATTTCAGCGGCCAAGGGGCTGCGCGACAAAGCCGAGCAGCTGGCGCAGCGCGGCGGCGCAGACCGGGTGAGCCTGGAGCTGGTGCGCCAGGCCTTGGGCCAGACCACACGGGCCACCGCGGCAGCGGCCCCTTCCGCAAAGAACCCCATGGGCGGTGAAGCCACCGCCCGCCAGGAGATGCCCGCATGAAGCAGGCCTCTTGTGCAACAGAACACGTCCTTGCAGTTCGGACTCCCGATGTCGCGGCATTCGGCCGCGGCTTCCCGTGCTGCGCGGGTTTCGCAGGCGAACGGCCGCAAGGTCGCATTTGAGGAGCATCTCGATGGCTGAACGGAGAACTTCGATCTCTGGCCTGACCGATGACGAGGCCCAGGAGTTTCATACCTACTGGGTGCAGGG
>RFPX01000254.1 GCA_009925955.1 Betaproteobacteria bacterium | reverse complement strand
GACCAGCACCTCAAATAGCAGGCGGGCCTGGCGTGCGCGCTGCCACTCAGCGACGCCGCACGTACAACAGGCCCAGCACCAGCATCAGGAGCGGACCCGAGCGCCACTTGTGAGTACTCAACACCATCGCGTAAGCCGTGCGATGCCCGCCGGGCACCTGAACAGTTGACTGGACCGTCCAGTGTAGGGGAGCGAGCCATCTGAATCAATGGCTTAGCCGGCTTTTTTGAAGCGAAGATTCGGCTTAACCCTGAGCCGCCACCCGCTCGAGCTTGGAGTGCAGTTTGTTGAGCGCCGACAGATAGGCCTTGGCCGAGGCGACCACGATGTCGGGGTCTGCGCCCACCCCATTGACCACACGGCCGCCGTGCTGCAAACGCACCGTGACCTCGCCCTGCGATTCGGTGCTGCCACTGGTGATGGCGTTGACGGAATACAGCACCAATTCAGCGCCGGTCTTGAGCCGAGACTCGATGGCCTTGAGCGAGGCGTCCACCGGGCCATTGCCATCGCTGCTGGCCTTGTGTTCCACCTCCCCGGCCGTGAACACCACGGAGGCCTGCGGCCGCTCGCCGGTTTCGGAGTGCTGTGAGAGCGCCAGCAAGCGATAGTGCTCCTGCTCGCTGGTCACACTCTCGTCGCTGACCAGGGCGATGATGTCCTCGTCGAAGATGTCGCTCTTGCGGTCGGCCAGGTCTTTGAAGCGCGCAAAGGCCGCGTTCACCTCGGACTCGCTTTCCAGGTCAATGCCCAATTCCTGCAGCCGCTGCTTGAAAGCATTGCGTCCGCTGAGCTTGCCCAGCACGATCTTGTTGGCGCTCCAGCCCACATCCTCGGCGCGCATGATTTCGTAGGTGTCGCGCGCCTTGAGCACACCGTCTTGGTGGATGCCGCTGGCATGCGCAAAGGCATTGGCGCCCACCACCGCCTTGTTGGGCTGCACCACAAAGCCGGTGGTCTGGCTGACCATGCGCGAGGCCGGGACGATCTGCGAGGTGTCGATGCCCAGCGTGAGTCCGAAGTAGTCCTTGCGGGTCTTGACCGCCATCACCACCTCTTCCAGCGAACAGTTGCCGGCGCGCTCGCCCAAACCGTTGATGGTGCATTCGATCTGGCGGGCCCCACCGATCTTCACGCCGGCCAGGGAATTGGCCACGGCCATGCCCAGGTCGTTGTGGCAGTGCACGCTCCAGATGGCCTTGTCGGAATTGGGGATGCGCTCGCGCAGGTTGCGAATGAATTCACCGTAGAGCTCGGGCACCGCATAGCCCACGGTGTCGGGAATGTTGAGGGTGGTGGCGCCTTCGTTGATCACGGCTTCGAGCACCCGGCACAGGAAGTCGGGGTCGGAGCGGTAGCCGTCTTCGGGCGAGAACTCGATGTCGCCCACCAGGTTGCGGGCAAAGCGCACCGCCTGCTTGGCCTGCTCGAAGACCTGGTCGCGCGTCATGCGCAGCTTCTTCTCCATATGGAGTTCGCTGGTGGCGATGAAGGTGTGGATGCGTGCGCGGGGCGCGTTCTTCAGGGCCTCGGCCGCCCGCGAGATGTCGCGGTCGTTGGCGCGCGCCAGGGAACCTGATGCGGGGTGTAAGACGTGTGCGATCAGGGCGCCCGGCGACAAGCCAGTGCCAGTAGCAGCAGAGCGTTGAGGGGCGCGCGGTGGATCGACATGGCCTGAATGTAGCACGGCCCGCTCAACGGTGCAGCCCTACCTCATCCGGGTCTTCGGTGGAGGTGGCGATCACGCTCACCGGCTTGCCCTTCATGCGGCGCCAGGCGTACAGCACATAACCGCTGGCGCCGTAGATCAGGAACATGCCAAACAGCACGATGGGTGGGTGGACGTTGATCAAGGCGATGACCAGCGCAATGACCACGATCACCACGAAGGGCACCGACTTCTTCAGGCTCACGTCCTTGAAGCTGTAGAAGGGCGCGTTGGTGACCATGGTCAAGCCTGCATACAGGGTCAGCCCAAACGCGGTCCAGGCCACCAAGGGCATCTCACTGACCTGGCGCAAGCCCAGGTCGTCCATGACCCAAATGAAGCCCACGACCAGCGCGGCCGCCGCGGGGCTGGGCAGCCCCTGGAAGAAGCGGCGGTCGACCACCGCGATGTTGGTGTTGAAACGTGCCAGCCGCAGGGCAGCGCCCGCGCAGTAGACAAAGGCGGCGATCCAGCCGAGCTTGCCCAGGCCCTTGAGGGCCCACTCATACATGATCAAAGCCGGCGCGGCGCCGAAGCTGACCATGTCAGACAGGCTGTCCATCTGCTCGCCAAACGCGCTTTGCGTGTTGGTCATGCGCGCCACGCGGCCGTCCAGGCTGTCGAGCACCAT
>RFPX01000253.1 GCA_009925955.1 Betaproteobacteria bacterium | reverse complement strand
ACGCTCAACCGCTGCTGCTGGGCCAGGCGCGCGGCGCGGCGCTCACGGCCCTGGTGGCGCAAGGCCTTGTGGTGCACGAGTACACCGCGCTTCAAATGAAGAAGGCCGTGGTGGGGCACGGACACGCGAAGAAGGAGCAGGTGCAGATGATGGTGCAGCGCCTGCTGAACCTGCCGGGGCTGCCGGGCAAAGACGCCTCAGATGCCCTGGGCCTGGCCATCATGCATGCCCATGCCGGCGCTTCATTTGCCGCCTATTCGCAGGGTGCGAAGCTGCAGCGGCGAACCCACGCCCTGTACAAGGGCGGGCGAACCTACTGAACTACCAGGCCGGTGCCAGCTCAGCGAAACCCGCGGGGGCCTGGCGCTCGTCTTCGAAGGTGACGATCTCCCAGGCGTCTTGGTCGGCCAGCAACTGACGCAGCAGGCGGTTGTTCAGGGCGTGACCGCCCTTGTAGGAGGTGTAGGCCGCCAACAGCGGCTTGCCCAGCACCTGCATGTCGCCGATGGCGTCCAGGATCTTGTGTTTGACGAACTCGTCGTCGTAGCGCAAACCTTCGGCGTTGAGCACCCGGTAATCGTCCACCACGATCACGTTGTCCATGCTGCCGCCCAAGCCCAGGCCGCGGGCCCGCATCATCTCCACGTCTTTCGTGAAACCGAAGGTGCGGGCGCGGGCGATGTCGCGCTTGTACTGGCCACTGGCGAAGTCAAAGGTGACCTGGTGGCCGGTGGCGTCGAGTGCCGGGTGGTTGAAGCTGATCTCGAAACTCAGGCGGTACCCATGGTGGGGTTCCAGCCGCGCCCACTTGAGTGAATCGCCCTGACCTTCGCGCAGCTCCACGGGCTTCTTGACGCGCAGGAAACGCTTGGGCGCGTTCTGAAGCTCGATGCCCGCGCTTTGCAGCAGAAAGACAAAGCTGGCGGCGCTGCCGTCGAGGATGGGTACTTCCTCGGCCGTGATGTCAATGTAGAGGTTGTCCAGCCCAAGGCCTGCACAGGCGCTGAGCAGGTGTTCGATGGTCTGCACCCTGGGCCCACCGGGGTTGCCGATGGGGCTGATGGTGGTGGCCATGCGGGTGTCGCTGACCGACTCCGGGGTGACGGGAATGTCGACCGGTTGCGGAAGGTCGATGCGACGAAACACGATGCCCGTGTCCGCGGCAGCGGGTCGCAGGGTGAGTTCCACACGCTGACCGCTGTGGACACCCACGCCGACGGCGCGCGTCACGGACTTCAGGGTGCGTTGTCGGAGCATGGTGTGATTGTCGGTGATTTTGTCTGGGGCTGCCGGGTTAACCCGGATCTGCCGGCCACTCGCGCCCCGGTGCATGGGGCATCGGAACGCCTTGCAGGGGTACAGAGACAGCTCCGCTGAGGTGGTGAGAAGGAGGGATCACCACCCCAGCGAAGCAGCGGGTCTTGGGCCTGCGAGTGCCCGCCCGCTCTTTCAGACGACTTGAATCAGTCGGCCTGCCGGCGCAGGAAGGCCGGAATCTCGATTTCATCCATGCCGTTGTTGGCCAGGGCTTCCACGCGGGCCGAAGCCTCGCGCTTGCGCCACACGCTGGGCACGCCCAGACCCGAGTAGTTCGCCTCGGTGGGGGCTTGCTGAACCTGACCATCGGTCGGTGCCATCACCGGCAGGTTGTCGGTGCCGGTGCGCTGCACCACCGGCACGGCCTGCACCACGCTCAGCGGCGCTTGTTGACGCTTGCCAGGGTTCAAGCCGGTGGCGATCACGGTTACGCGCATCTGGTCGCCCAGGCTTTCGTCGTAGGCCGCGCCATAGATCACATGCGCGTCATCGGCTGCGTAACGCTTGATGGTGTTCATGGCGTTGCGGCTTTCCTGCAGCTTGAAGGTGGCACGTGAGGCCACCAGCAGCACCAGAACGCCACGCGCACCGGACAGGTCGATGCCCTCGAGCAGCGGGCAGGCCACGGCCTGCTCAGCTGCGATGCGGGCACGGTCGGGGCCGCTGGCTTTGGCGGTGATGGGCGCGCGTGGCAGCTGTGAGGTGCCAGGCTCAATGGTGAAGGTGAAGTCCAGTGAATACCAAGCCCCGACCTCATCGCCGTCGGGGGTGGGCGCGTTTTCATGCAGCACATATTGGCCAATCAGCTTTTGCGTCACGGCAAACTGAACATCTGTGTCCAGGTGCGGGTCGTCATGGGAATAGACCTGGGAAAACTGTGTTTTGTACCCCGGCTTGACCACCATGAAGTGAATGTGCGCTGGCCGCATGTTGTGGCGACCTTGGGCGCGCAACAAGGCACCGACAGGCCCGTCGACCGGAATGGGGTACCCAGCGGGTTTGACACTTCGAAATGAAAGATGC
>RFPX01000252.1 GCA_009925955.1 Betaproteobacteria bacterium | reverse complement strand
ATGTTGCCGGCGTGCAAATCGCCATGATAAAAACCCGAGCCGAACATGGCCTCTTCAAACCACTTGCTGGAGAGGTCGTAGAGCTGCTGCGCCATCCGCGGGCCCATCATCACGGGGTCGAACCCCAGCTTGACTTTGGGGTCTGCGCACAGCTTGATGTACTTTGACATCGGTGAGCCCGGCGCCCGCTCGATCACCATGTAGGTCGACGATTCAGGCACCCCCTCCATCAGCTTCATCGCGCGCACATCTTCGGAGCCGATGTGGTTGTAGATGTCGCCTTTGCGCACGTTGGCGGCTTCGTTGCGCAGGTCCAGCTCGCCTTCAATCTGGTCGGCAATGCCGGCAAAGGTGGCTTCCATGCCCGGGATGCCCTGCGCCACGCTTTCCATGAATCGACGTTCACGGGCAGCCCGTTCCGCGATGCCGGGGCGCAGCAGCTTGACCACCACCTCCAATTCCTGGCCCTTGTCGTCCACCGCTTTTGCCAGGAAGGTTTGGCCCACCGATGCTGCGCCCAAGCTTCGGATGCC
The DNA here is from genome assembly GCA_009925955.1 of Betaproteobacteria bacterium. Lineage (GTDB taxonomy): Bacteria > Pseudomonadota > Gammaproteobacteria > Burkholderiales > Burkholderiaceae_C > RFTU01. The sequence goes on along the minus strand of RFPX01000252.1, from coordinate 1,811 downwards.
CTGCAGGGCGCTGATCTTCCCGCCCGAATCTTTAATGATCTTGCTGAACTGCGCGTTGCGCAACTCCACGGGAATGGGGGCCAGCTCAGACTTGACCGCGTTGAGCGCCGACTTCAGTTGGGGATCGTTGACGTCATCTCCGAACAACTGCAGCATCTTCAAGAGGTAGGGGCCGGCCCCCTTGAGCATGGACACCAGCTTGTGTGAGGGCTGGTCATCAGGAGCGGCCTCGCGCAGATACGACGCCATCATGGCGCGGCGATCCAAGGGGTTCTGCTTCTCGAGGTAGCTGTCAAACACCTTGCCCAGGAACTCGAACAGCGGGCCAGACCCGGCGTCGCGGGCCACCTTGGACAGCTCACTCATGGCCCCCATGGAGCCCAAGTCAAAGTCGTTGATGGCGCCATCAATGTCGCGCGCGATGGTGGTGTAGCTGGAAGCCGGCACCAGGGTGAGCGCAATCTTGAGCCGCGCAGCGCGGGCGGTGTCGTCCTTGCCGCCGAGCCGGTCGATTTGGGGCTTGAGCCCCTCGAGCACGGCCTTGAACTGTTCACACGCCTGCTTGGGCAGTTCAGACTGCTCCAGCAGTTCGGGCTTGGCCATGATCTTGACCAACAGGGCCGTGTTCTGCGTCAGGTGTTGCTTGACCTTGCTTGACCCGCGCGCCCGGCTCTTCCGACTCCAGCTTCGCAGGGTTGCCGGGGTAGATCAGTTCGGCAAAAAAGGCCCGAACCTGCATCACATCGGGGTTGGGCTTGCGCTCGGGCGCCTTGCCTCGCTCAGCTTTGGCAGGCTCGGCTTTGGCAGGTTCCACGGGCGCATCCACGATCTTGCCCGCCCACTCTTTCTTGTGTTCGTTGTAGGCCTTGAGCAGAGACAAGCCTTCGGCATCCAGCACCTTGGCGTCGAGGTCCAGCTGCAGGCTGTGGAGAATCTCAAACTCAGAGAACTCACCGTGCACCGTCTGAATCGCCAGGTCCACCACGGCTTCCAGGGGCGCCCGGTTGAGCAGCCGCAGCCCTTGGGCCTGCCCGCTGGCCTTGATGATCTCCAGCGCGTTTCTGCGCAGGCTGGCGTCGTTGCCCAGGGGCTCACCGGCCTTGGACCGCGACCACGCATGGCGCAGCGCATCCAGGCCCTTGGCGTCAACTTTGGTCTTGACGTGCTTGTCCACTGACGGATTGAAAACCGCCACGGTCTTCTTGCTGCCATGACCAACCAAGATGGCGTCGGTGCCACTTTGGCGTTGCGGCGGCGGCAGGCCGGCCAGCTGGTGCAATTCGCGCAGGCTGGACATGGCTGCATCAACGGCCTGCGGGTTGCCCGAGCGCTCTACGTGGGCCAACACCAGCTGCAGGCTGCGGATGGCCCCGTCCAAGGCCGAACGCTGGCTTTCATTGGGGCGCATGCCGGAAGGCGTGCCGGTAACACCGGCCTGCCTGAGCACCGAACACAGGTCCCCAGCCTTGCGCTGGGCCACGCCCAGCAGGGCCTCCCCGCCCACCTCCCGCAACTTGCGAACGGTCACGGGTTTGCCACTGGCCAAACGGTCCTGCAGCCGGGAACGCGCTGCCTCGGCCAGGGCCGGGTCCGTGCGGCCGAGCTCGCTGAGATAGCCTTCAATCGCAGCCGTATTGCGCTGGCGAACTTCCGAGGAACGCAGGCGCTCCAGCCCTTGGGCCAAGCGTCCGATGATGGAGCTGGCCTTTTGGCCGCCGACGTCGGTTTGTCCCTCCCGGGCCACGAGGCGGGCCTGATCGAGGACACGATGGTTTCGCAGGAGGGATTCGAGGTTGCTCATCACCAGGGGC
>RFPX01000251.1 GCA_009925955.1 Betaproteobacteria bacterium | reverse complement strand
GCCAGACCGGTCATGAACCACTTCATATGAGCAAACGGAGCAATCAAGGAAGAAAAAAGTGTTTAGTAAAGCCAAACGCGCTCCCTAGCATACGCCCATGTACCGTTACACCGACTTCGACCGCGGCTTCATTCACGCGCGCGCGGCGCAGTTTCGCGACCAACTTGAGCGCCACCTGGCCGGCACCCTGGCCGAAGACGACTTCCGCCCGCTTCGGCTGCAAAACGGCTGGTATGTGCAACGACACGCGCCCATGCTGCGTGTGGCCGTCCCCTACGGCTGCCTCAGCAGCACCCAGTTGCAGCAACTGGCCCTGATCGCCGACCGGTACGACCGCGGCTATGCGCACTTCACGACACGCCAGAACCTGCAGTTCAACTGGATACCGCTGGCCCAGGCGGCCGATGTGATGGACCTGTTGGCCGCCGTTGACATGCACGGCATTCAAACCAGCGGCAATTGCATCCGCAACATCACCAGCGATGCGCGGGCCGGCATTGCGCACGACGAAGTGGTGGACCCCCGCCCCTATTGCGAAATCCTGCGCCAGTGGAGCACGCTGCACCCGGAGTTCGCCTTCCTGCCTCGAAAGTTCAAGATCGCCGTCAGTGGCTCGCGTGAAGACCGAGCCGCACTGGCCTGGCACGACATCGGCCTGGAGCTTCTGCGAGACAGCAGCGGCGCCGTTGGTTTTCGCGTGCTGGTGGGCGGTGGCATGGGCCGTACCCCAATCATCGCCAGCGAAATCAACCCCTTTGTCCCCTGGCAGCAGATCCTCGTGTATCTGGAAGCCATCGTGCGGGTCTACAACCGATTCGGAAGGCGTGACAACGCCTACAAGGCGCGCATCAAGATTTTGGTGAAGGCAGAAGGACAGGCTTTCTTTGATGCCGTCAATGCCGAATTCGATGCCATCTTGCAGCACGATGTGGACGGTGATGCGCAGCTGATCACGCAGGCTGAGTTCGACCGCGTGGCCCGCAGCTTTGGTGTGCCCGAGGCGGTGCAAGCCTTGCCCGATTTGGAACCCGGTTTGAGGTCACCGTCGGGCACCACCACCCCAGCCTACAGCCGGTGGCTGCAGCGCAACGTTCACCCCCACCGGGTGAAGGGCTGGCGCGCCGTGACCCTGTCGGTCAAACGCGCGGGCCAAGCGCCCGGCGATGTCACCTCCGCACAAATGCGCTCGGCGGCCGAGATGGCCCAGCGTTACTCCTGTGGCGAACTGCGCGTCACGCACGATCAGAACCTGCTGCTGCCCTGGGTGAGGGTAGACCAGTTGACTGAGGTGTACGAAGCGGCCAAGGCCGCAGGGTACGCCACCCCGAACATCGGCCTGGTGACCGACATGATCGCCTGCCCCGGCGGCGACTTCTGCGCGCTGGCCAACGCCCGCTCCATTCCGCTGGCCGCTGAACTCACGGAGCGGTGGTCTGACCTGGACGAGGTGTTCGACCTCGGGGACATCGACCTGCACATCAGCGGCTGCATCAACTCCTGCGGTCATCACCACAGTGGACACATCGGTGTGTTGGGCGTCGACAAGGACGGGGATGAGTGGTACCAAATCACCCTCGGTGGATCCGATGGGTCCGACTTGGCGCCCCGGCCGGTGCCCGGAAAGGTGATCGGCCCCGCTTTTGCAGCCGACGAGGTGGCCGACGCCATCGAAGCCGTGCTCGCCACCTACCGAGACCAACGCGCACCACAGGAGCGCTTCATCGACGCCGTGCGCCGGCTGGGCTTGGAGCCCTTTCAATCGGCAACGCAGGCCGTGCGCCGCCGCACCGCGCGCACGCCCCATGCCCCGGATGCCGCGCCGAATGAGCCGCCCAGGCCATTGACCACCACCGAAGGGGCCTGAGCATGAAGTTCGTGGATGCCCTTCAGGAGCGGGACTGGAAAGCGGTTGGGGGTGAGGATGGCCCAGCGCCGCACCCCCTGCCGCGTGAGGGCCAGCTGTTGACGCTGGAGCAGTGGCATGCCGTGCGCGACACCTGGCCCGAGGGGCTGCGCACGGGTGTGATCCTGTCGAACACGGTCGATGTGCAGGACCTCCAGCCTGATCTGGACCGCTTGGCACTGGTCGTGCTCCAGTTTCCCAAGTGGACCGATGGGCGAGCCTACACACAAGCCCGGCTTCTGCGCAGGCGCCTGCGCTACGCCGGTGAGGTCCGCGCCACCGGTGACGTGGTGGTGGACATGCTGCCGCTGCTGCAGCGTTGCGGGGTGGATGCGGTTGTGCTTCGGCACGGCCAAAGCCAGGCCGATGCACAACGCGCCATGGGCTTCTTTGAATCGCACTACCAGGGCGATGCGGTGCAAACCCAACCCCTGTACACGCGGGGAC
>RFPX01000026.1 GCA_009925955.1 Betaproteobacteria bacterium | reverse complement strand
AGCACCGCGCGCGGTGCTTGAACGAGCCCATCGAACACCCCACCAGAACACCGCCTGCCCAAACATCAGGAACCGGTCATGAACCAACAAGCCTTTCTCAGCGTCAACGGCATTGAGGTCATCTACAACCACGTGATCCTGGTGCTCAAAGGGGTGTCCCTGCAGGTACCCGAGGGATCGGTGGTGGCGCTGCTGGGGGGCAACGGCGCCGGCAAGACCACCACCTTGCGCGCCGTCAGCAACCTGCTGGCCGGGGAACGTGGCGAGGTCACCAAAGGCTCGATTGAGCTCAGGGGTGAGCGCATCGAGAAGCTCTCCACAGCCGCCATGGTCGACCGTGGTGTCATCCAGGTGATGGAAGGGCGTCACTGCTTTGCGCACCTGACCATTGAGGAGAACCTCATGACGGGCGCCTACACCCGCAAGGACGGCAAGGCCGCCGTCAACCAAACACTGGAAAAGGTCTACAACTACTTTCCGCGCCTGAAAACCCGGCGCGGCTCGCAGGCCGCCTACACCTCCGGCGGCGAGCAGCAGATGTGCGCCATCGGGCGTGCGCTGATGGCCAACCCCAAGATGGTGTTGCTCGATGAACCCTCCATGGGCCTTGCGCCGCAAATCGTGGAAGAGGTCTTCGAGATCGTGAAGGACCTCAACAGCAAGGAAGGCGTGACCTTCCTGCTGGCTGAGCAGAACACCAATATGGCGCTGCGATACGCCGACTATGGCTACATCCTGGAAAACGGTCGCATCGTGATGGACGGCGCTGCAAAAGACCTGCGGGAAAACGAAGACGTCAAGGAGTTCTACCTCGGCATGGGTGGTGGGGACCGCAAGAGCTTCAAGGACGTGAAGAGCTACAAGCGCCGCAAGCGCTGGCTGGCCTGAAAGCCCCGGCGTGAGCGAAGCGGATTGGGGGTTTGCCCCGTCACCCTTCCAGCCGCAAGAGGCCCTGCAGCGCCTGCGGCGAGCGCTTCGCGAACTGGGCTTGCAGGAACGCGAAGGTTTGTGGGAGCGCCGCGGCGTCACCTTGGTGCGCCTGGTGCTGCAGTCTGAGGCGATCGAGGCCAGCCGTGTGAAGAAGCCTTCGCGCAGCAGCCCTGAGTGGGTCCTGCGCACCTTGAGGTCCTCTGCCGACGTGCGCGACTTCACCGGCGACCTGAAGAAACAACTCGCCCACTGGAGCGATGACCATGACTGAAAACACAAACCCACGCAAAGGCCTGGAGTGGCGCCCCAGCGCCGAGCGGGAGGCTGCTCTGATGCAGGCCCTGCCCGGCCTCGTGCGTGCGGCCCAACAGCTGCCCGCCATGGGTGAGCGGCTGCAGGGCGTCGATGCTGCCGGATTGAACAGCCGCGCGGCCCTGGCCCGTGTTCCCGTGACCCGAAAGGGCGAACTCCTGCAGCGGCAAATCGCCTCGCGCGCCAGCGACCCCTTCGGTGGCTACTCGGCCATCGGTTGGCGGGCCATGGCCCGCAGCGGGGCCCGGCGGGTTTACCAGTCGCCTGGGCCCATCTACGAACCCGAGGGCGCAGCCCCCGACTACTGGCGCTCGGCCCGCGCCCTGCAGGCGGCAGGCTTTCAGGCCGGCGACCTGGTGCACAACAGTTTCAGCTATCACCTCACACCGGGCGCATGGATCATGGAAGCCGGTGCCCACGCCCTGGGCTGCACCGTGTTTCCCGGCGGTGTGGGCAACACAGAACTCCAACTGCAAGCCATTGCCGAGCTTCGGCCCGATGCCTATTGCGGCACGCCCAGCTTCTTGCGCATCCTGGTGGAAAAGGCCGCAGAGACTGGCGTGTCGATCGCGTCCATCCGCAAAGCCCTCGTCAGCGGTGAAGCCTTTCCACCGTCACTGCGAGACTGGCTCCTGGAGCGGGGGATTCAGGGCTACCAGGCCTACGCGACCGCGGATGCCGGGCTGATTGCCTACGAGACCGAAGCGCGGCAGGGCCTGGTGGTGGACGACGGCATCCTGCTGGAAATTGTTCGTCCGGGCACCGATGACCCGGTGCCTGAAGGCGAAGTGGGCGAAGTGGTGGTCACGGTGTTCAACCCCGACTACCCGCTGGTGCGCTTTGGCACGGGCGACCTGTCGGCGCTGCTGCCCGGCCCATGCCCCACGGGCCGCACCAACATGCGCATCAAAGGCTGGATGGGCCGCGCGGACCAAACCACCAAGGTGCGCGGCATGTTCGTGCATGCCAGTCAGGTGGGCGAGATCGTCAAGCGACACCCGGGTGTGCTGCGCGCCCGCCTGGTGGTGGAAGGCGAAATGGCCAACGACCGCATGAGCCTGCATGTGGAGCACGCAGGCCCGGCCGAGGGCTTGGAACAGGCCGTGGCCACCAGCGTCAAGGACATCACCAAGCTGAGGGCCGACCACGTGCAGGTGGTGGCGCCGGGCAGCCTCCCCAACGACGGCAAGGTCATCGAAGACGCGCGAAAGTACGACTGAGGAAGTTCCTACGTACTTTCCACCGCGTCGAAGCCCGCACGCGTCCCTAGGATGGCGGCTTCGCACTTTGCTTTACTCCAACGAGGACCATCATGAAGCGTTTGTTGAGTCTTGTGGCTGCTCTTGGCCTGTCGGTGGGCCTGGCGTCCAATGCACTGGCCGCCTATCCAGACAAGCCCATCACCATCGTGGTGCCGTTCGCCGCAGGCGGCCCCACCGACAAAGTGGCCCGTGACCTGGGCGAGGTGCTGCGCAAAGGCCTGAACAACCAGAGCGTGATCATCGAAAACGTCGGTGGCGCCGGTGGCACCCTGGGTGCTGCCAAGGTGGCCAAGGCCGCGCCCGATGGCTACACCCTGCTGTTGCACCACATCGGCATGGCCACCGCGCCGGCCCTGTACCGCAAGATGCCGTACAACGTGATGAGCGACTTCGAGTTCCTGGGCATGGTCAATGAAGTGCCCATGACCCTGGTGGGACGCACCACGCTGCCGGCCAACAACTTCGCGGAACTGCGCAAGTGGATCGACGCCAACAAGGGCAAGATCAACCTGGCCAATGCCGGATTGGGCGCCGCGTCGCACCTGTGCGGCCTGCTGTTCCAGCAAAGCGTGGCGGTTGACATGACCACCGTGCCCTACAAGGGAACCGGCCCGGCCATGACCGACCTGATCGGCGGCCAGGTTGACCTGATGTGCGACCAGACCACCAACACCACCGCCCAGATCGAAGGCGGCAAGATCAAGGCCTTTGCCGTGTCCACGGCCAAGCCCCTGACCACCCCGGCGCTGGCCAAACTGCCCACGCTCGACTCACAAGGCCTCAAGGGCTTTAACGTGAGCATTTGGCACGGCCTGTATGCCCCCAAGGGAACGCCCAAGGCGGTGTTGGACCAGGTCAACGCCGCGCTGCGCACCGCGCTGCGGGACCCTGAGTTCGTCAAGCGCCAGCAAGACCTGGGTGCGGTGGTGGTGACCGACGAGCGCCTGTCGCCGGCTGAGCACCGCAAGTTTGTGGAAGCCGAGATCAACAAGTGGGGCCCGGTCATCAAGGCCGCTGGCCAGTACGCGGACTGACACGGACGGTTGTTGTCCACAACGGGGCCTGCGGGCCCCGTTTTGTTTTGGCGTCCCTAGATCAGATCCTTCGGGTCATTGAAATGCGCCTCCACATCCATCGGCAGCAGTTGGATGGTGGCGCGAAGCCCGGGCACAGCGCTCATGAGCGCCTGCTCGACCGAGGTGCGCAAGGCCGCCGCCCGGCCCAAGGTCCAGCCCGCTGGCATGTGCATGTGCAGGTCCACGAAGCGGCGCTGTCCAGCCTGGCGGGTCACCACGTGGTCAAAGCGGATCGCTTGGTGGGCGAAGACCTCGAGGGTGCGGTCAATCTCCTGGCGCAGGTGCGGCTCCAATGCACGGTCCATCAGCCCGTCGGCTGAACGCCGGACCAGGTGCAGGGCTTCGCGCAGGATGTTCAGGGCCACCGCGATGGCCACCACCGGGTCGAGCCACATCCAGCCCGTGTAGCCCACCAGCACCAGCGCGGCCACCACCCCCACCGAGGTCCACACATCGGTAAACAGGTGGCGGGCATCGGCTTCCAGCGCAATGGATCGATGCTCCTTGGCCTTGCGCAACATGGCCCAGGCCAAGGCCCCGTTGAGGGCAGAGCTGAAGATCGACAGGGCCAAGCCCAAGCCCAAGGCCTCCACCGGCTGGGGGTTGAACAGCCGGTGCACCGCCGCGCCCATGATGGCCAGGGCCGCCACCAAGATGAGGACCCCTTCGAATCCGCTGGAGAAGTACTCGGCCTTGTGGTGGCCAAAGGGGTGGTCCTCGTCGGCCGGTTGCTGCGCCACCGTCACCATGGCCAGGGCGAACATCGCACCGGCCAGGTTGACCAGGGACTCCATCGCATCAGACAACAGGCTCACCGAGTCGGTGAGCCACCAGGCCCCGGTCTTCAAGGCAATCGTGAGCAGCGCCACCGCCACCGAGAGCTTCAGGTAGGTGTTCACCGACAGGCTCTTCATCGCGAACTCCCTTCCAGCTCAACGTTCGGTGGACACGGGGACAGCCAGGCGCCCCGCAGCCGGGTCAGCTCAGGCTCACCCGGGCGAACTTGCGTTTGCCCACCTGCACCACGAAGGTACCTGCCGGCAGCTTCAGGGCCTTGTCGCTGATCACGCTGCCGTCAACGCGAACCCCGCCGCCTTCAATCAAGCGGTTGGCCTCGCTGGCCGAAGGTGCCAGGCCCGCAGCCTTCAGCAGTGCTGCAATGCCCAGCGGGGCGCCGGCCAGCGACACCTCGGGGATGACGTCGGGAATACCGCCGCGCGCCCGGTTGGCGAAATCCTGCTCCGCGGCATCGGCGGCCGATGCGCCATGAAAGCGCTCGGTGATCTCGCGCGCCAGCATCACCTTGACTTCCTTGGGGTTGCGCCCGCCCAGCACCTGGGCCTTGAGGTCGGCGATCTCAGACTCCGCCCGGAACGACAGCAGGGTGTACCAACGCCACATCAGCTCGTCTGAAATCGACAGCACCTTGGCAAACATGGTGTTGGCCGGCTCGGTGATGCCGATGTAGTTGTTCTTGCTTTTGGACATCTTGTCCACGCCGTCCAGCCCTTCGAGCAGCGGCATGGTCAAGATGCACTGCGGCTCCTGGCCGTACTCTTCTTGGAGGTGGCGGCCCATGAGCAGGTTGAACTTCTGGTCCGTGCCACCGAGTTCCAGGTCGCTCTTGAGGGCCACCGAGTCGTATCCCTGCATCAAGGGGTAGAGGAACTCGTGCACGCTGATGGCGGTTCCGGCCTTGTATCGCTTGGTGAAGTCGTCGCGCTCCATCATCCGCGCCACGGTGTAGCGCGAAGCCAGGCCGATGATGCCGCGCGCGCCCAGCGGGTCGCTCCATTCGCTGTTCCACCGCACCTCGGCGTTGTCGAGCTTGATCACCAGGCCCACCTGTTCGAAGTAGGTCTTGGCGTTGCTTTCGATCTGTTCGCGCGTCAGCGCCGGCCGGGTGCTGTTGCGGCCCGAGGGGTCGCCGATCATGGTGGTGAAGTCGCCAATGAGCGGAATCACGCGGTGGCCCAGGTCCTGCAACTGCCGCATCTTGTTGAGCACCACCGTGTGGCCCAGGTGCAAGTCAGGTGCGGTGGGGTCCATGCCGAACTTGATGCGCAGCGGCGTTCCCGTGGCCTCGCTGCGCTGAAGTTTGCGCAGCCAGTCCGCGCGGGGCAGCAGTTCCTCGCAACCGCGCAGCGTCACGGCCAGGGCGGCCCGAACCGCATCAGAAGCGCTGCTCTCGTCATGTGAGTGGGCACTTGCTTTTTCGGAAATCGCGGCGTGTTCGGGGTGGTTCATGGATGCAAAAAAGGGTTGATTTTTCACATCTGCCGATACAATTTCAGGTTCCTGACAGTGCCTCGTGCCTGCCCCAGATGCGGTCTGAATTCTAGCGACCGCCTGGGCCAAGCCCGAACCCGATTCGGCTATTGGGGAACCATCAGGCTCCGTTTACCGGCCCCAGCGGTGGCCGACTTCCCAGTCGGCTTCGGCGCAAGGCCCGTCTTTGTTTTTTGCATGCAGCACCAAGCCATCGTCACTGCTGTTCAAGCCTGGGCCCAGGCGCACCGCCGCCGGCTGGTGTGGGGCCTGGGTGCTGGCCTGACGGGCGTGGCCGCCACCGCCTTCGGCCTGGCGCCTCTGGTGCCCACGGGGGCCGACCTCCCGCAGCAAACGGTTACCCAGGTGCTGCAGCCCGCAGCGGATGTGGTGGCCCAGCTCGAAGCCCTGTCAGACCTGCCGCTGGAGCTGTACCGCTCCGACACCACGCGCAAGCAAGACACCGCTGAAACCCTGCTGACCCGTCTGGGTGTTAACGACGCCCAGGCCGCGGCCTATATCCGGCAAGACCGCCAAGCCCGAAAGCTGCTCGAAGGCAGGCCCCAAAAGATGGTGCGCGCCAAGGCCGATGCGGCCGGCCGGCTTATCGAGCTGGTGGCCCGTTACCCGGCCGAACAGCGCAACCTGGCCGACACCCACTTCACCCGGCTGACCCTCAAGCGTGTTGACGGTGCCTGGGTCACCGACCTTGAAACCGCCGAACTGCAGTCGCGGGTTCAGCTGGGCAGCGGCACCATCCGCTCGTCTTTGTTTGCGGCCACCGACGAAGCGCAAATGCCCGACGCCATCGCCTCGCAGATGGCTGAAATCTTCTCCGGCGACATCGACTTTCACCGCGAACTCAAGCGGGGCGACGCCTTCAGCGTGGTGTACGAAACGCTGATGGCCGACGGTGAGCCCATCAATTGGAACCAGGCCGCGGGCCGCGTGCTGGCAGCCGAATTCGTGAACAACGGTCGGGTGCACCAGGCGGTGTGGTTCAAAGACGCCCAGCGCGGCAGCTACTACGATTTCGGTGGCAAGAGCAAACGGCGCGCCTTCCTGGCCAGCCCCATGGAGTTCTCTCGCGTCACCTCGGGCTTTGCCATGCGCTTTCACCCGATCCACCAGCGCCTGATGGCCCACACGGGTGTGGACTACGGCGCACCGGTGGGCACACCCGCGCGCACCGTGGCCGATGGCACCGTGGAGTTTGCCGGCTGGCAGGGCGGCTACGGCAACACGGTGGTGGTGCGACACGGCGCCGACAAGACCACCTTGTACGCCCACCTCAGCCGCATCGACGTGCGCCGCGGCGAGCGCGTTCAACAGGGCCAGCGCATCGGCGCCGTGGGCGCTACCGGCACGGCCACGGGTCCGCATCTGCACTATGAGTTCCGTGTCAACGGGCGCCACGTAGACCCCTTGAAGGCCGCCCGCAATGCCGCGCCGGTTCCGCTGTCTGAACAGTCGCGCGGCGCTTTCATGGCCCAGGCGGAGCTGCTGCGCACCAAGCTGGACGTGGCCGCCACCCTGGTGGGCGACTCAGGCCGCGGCGACTGACAGCCGCCGGGCAGCCTGCAGTGGCCCCAGCCCCAAATCCCGCGTTCCCCACCCTGACCATCGGGCTGATGTCTGGCACGTCGCTGGACGGCCTGGACGGTGTATTGCTGCGCTGGCGCGCGGACAGCGCCGCCTTCGACACCCTGTCGCGCGCCCGCGGCGAATTCGACGCCGGGCTTCGGGCCGAACTGCTGGCGCTCAACACCGCCGGTCACAACGAATTGCACCGCGCGGCTTTGGCCGCCAACCGCATGAGCGAAGCCGCTGCCACCGTGGTGGCCGATCTGCTGCACCAGGCCGGTATGCAGGCCCAGGCCGTGGCGGCCATCGGGCTGCACGGCCAAACCGTGCGTCACCGTCCCGGCGAGTTCGATGGCAGGGGCTACACCCTGCAGCTGCACAACGCCAGCCTCTTGGCCGAGCTCACGGGCATCGATGTGGTCTGCGACTTTCGCAGCCGTGACGTGGCCGCGGGTGGCCAAGGCGCGCCACTGGTGCCCGCCTTTCACGCCGGCGTTTTTCAGGAGGCCCAGCGCGATGTGGCGGTGCTCAACCTTGGGGGCATCGCCAACCTCACGCTGCTGCCGGCCGATGGCGCGATCGGGGGCTTTGACTGCGGACCGGCGAATGTGTTGATGGACCTTTGGGCACACACCCACCTGGGCCAGGCCTTCGACGAGCAGGGCCACTGGGCTGCCAGCGGCGTGGTGCAGGCCGAGCTGCTAGAGCGCTGGCAGGCCGAGCCCTTCTTCGCCAAACCGGCCCCCAAGAGCACCGGGCGCGACCTCTTCAACGCAGCGTGGCTGCAGCGCACCCCGCTGTCAGCCTACCGGCCGCAGGACGTGCAGGCCACCTTGTGCGAACTGAGCGCCTGGTGTGTGGATGACCACCTGGCCCGTGCACTGCCACGCGCGGCACAGCTGTGGGTGTGCGGGGGCGGTGCGCTCAACGGGGCGCTGATGCGGCGCTTGCAAGACAAGCTGCAAGCCCGCTTGGGAGCCGGTGCCACGGTGTGTTCAACACGGGCCGCTGGGCTGGACCCGCTGGATGTGGAAGCCGCCGCCTTCGCCTGGCTGGCCCGGCGCTTTTTACAAGGCCAGGCGGGCAATGTGGTGCGGGTGACCGGGGCGCGTGGGCCCCGTATCTTGGGCGCGCTGTACCCCGGTTCGCGCTGAACAGACCCCGGCCTCGGGCAGGGGTCTGCAGGCTTGGGGGCCGCCGGCCGCGTGACGCGGCTGGGCTGTCAGACCGAGAACGACGAGCCGCAACCGCAGGTGGTCGTGGCGTTGGGGTTCTTGATCACGAACTGCGCGCCCTGCAGGTCTTCCTTGTAGTCGATCTCAGCGCCCATCAGGTACTGCAGGCTCATGGCGTCGATCAACAAGGTCACGCCGTTCTTCTGCATCTGCGTGTCGTCTTCATTGACGGCTTCGTCAAAGGTGAAGCCGTACTGGAAACCCGAGCAGCCGCCGCCTTGCACGAACACGCGCAGCTTGAGTTCGGGATTGCCTTCTTCGGCCACCAGGTCGGCCACCTTGGCCGCGGCGCTGTCGGTGAAGACCAGCGGAGCGGGCATGCCATCGGTGGTGAGGTTGACTTGCTCGGCAACAGCGTTCATGGCTAATTCCTCCAATTTCACTGGGATTATGGCGCGGGGCGGCCCTGCGCGTGCAAGGCCTGCTGGCCAAAGGGTGTTTGGGGGCTCCCGGCCCCATGAAAAAAGCCACCGGGCGCGAACCGCACTCGGTGGCTTCTTCGGCAAGCGCCTGGCCGTAAGGCCACAGGCGCCTGCGCAGGCCGATCAGCGCTTGCTGAACTGCTTGCGGCGACGGGCGCCGTGCAGACCGACCTTCTTACGCTCCACCTCGCGGGCATCGCGGGTGACGAAGCCGGCACGGCTGAGCTCGGGCTTGAGCGCCGCGTCGTAGTCGATCAGCGCGCGGGTCACGCCATGGCGCACGGCGCCGGCTTGGCCCGATTCGCCACCGCCGTGCACGTTGACCTTGATGTCAAAGGCTTCGGCGTTGTTGGTCAGCATCAGGGGCTGCTTGACGATCATGATGGACGTCTGGCGGCCGAAGTACTGCTCAACAGGCTTGCCGTTGACGGTGATCTGGCCGGTGCCCTTCTTGATGAAGACACGGGCCACCGAGCTCTTGCGGCGGCCGGTACCGTAGTTCCAATTTCCGATCATGGCCGTTCCTTAGATCTCAAGCGTCTTGGGTTGCTGGGCGGTGTGCGGGTGCGAGGCACCGGCGTACACCTTCAGCTTCTTGACCATCGCGTAACCCAGCGGGCCCTTGGGCAGCATGCCCTTGACGGCCTTCTCCAGCGCGCGGCCGGGGTGCTTGGCTTGCATGTCCTTGAACTTCGTGGCGTAGATGCCGCCGGGGAAGCCCGAGTGGCGGTAGTACACCTTGTCTTCGGCCTTGTTGCCGGTGACACGAAGCTTGTCGGCATTGACGACGACGATGAAATCACCGGTGTCGACGTGAGGCGTGTAAATGGCCTTGTGCTTGCCGCGCAAACGGAGTGCCACTTCGCTGGCAACACGTCCGAGCACCTTGTCGGTGGCGTCAATCACATACCACTCGTGCTTCACTTCGGCCGGCTTGGCGCTGAAGGTCTTCATGAGAGTCTTTCTAGGAAGCGGCAGCTGTTTGTTGGCGGTTGGCTCTGCACGGATGCCCCACTTCGGTGCCGATTCTGCTGTCCGGCCTCTCAGCGGCGGCCCCATGTTGAAAGGCTCGTGGCGGGCAACAACCCACCGCAGGCCATCTCAAAACGAGACGCAACCATTCCCCGCTGCCAACGGGAAAGCCTGCCAGTATAGCGCAGGCCGTGAAATGGGCCAAACCGGTGCTGGCCGCCCCGCCGATGGCCTACTTGGGCAGGTCTTGGGACCCGTTGTGAGGCGGGTTCAGGGGCTCGGGCCGCGTACAGTGCGGCATGTCTGAACCGAACCTGACCGCCGGGGCACGCCACATCGGCGGGTTTGCCGAGCTGCAGCCCCATGAGGTGCTCAGCGCCCTGGACGCCGTGGGCCTGCGCGGCGACGGGCGGCTGCTGCAGCTGAATTCCTATGAAAACCGGGTGTTTCAGGTCTTCCTGGAGTCGGGCGAAGCCGTGGTGGCCAAGTTCTACCGGCCCGGGCGCTGGACGGATGCCCAGATTCTGGAAGAACACAGCTTTGCCTGGGCCCTGCAAGACGAAGAGGTGCCCGTGGTGGCCCCCCTGCCCCTGATGGTGGACGCCGCGCCGGCGTCTGGCGGCCAAGTGGCCGTCAGTGGGGAGCACCGTACCCTGGCCTGTTGGACCCACGGTGGGCAGGCGTGGCGCTTTGCCGTGTGCCCGCGAAAGGCCGGCCGGGCCCCCGAGATCGACGACGCCACCACCTTGGAGTGGATCGGGCGCTTCGTGGCCCGGCTGCACCAGGTGGGCGCCCGCCAGCCCTTTGCCCACCGCCGAACGCTGACGGTGGACACCTGGGGGCGTGCCAACCAGCGCTGGCTCCTGGAAAGCGGTGTGCTCACACCCGGGGAGCACGCGGCCTGGCAAGACGCCTGCGACCGCGCCCTGGCTGCGGCTGCACAAGCCTT
>RFPX01000250.1 GCA_009925955.1 Betaproteobacteria bacterium | reverse complement strand
CGCCAGGGCCGCAAGGTGTCTGAACTCATTGCCGAGCGCTTCCCGGCCACCTTGGAGCTGTCCCTGTTGGCGGCGGTGATTGCCTTGGTGGTGGGCATCCCCATGGGCGTGTATGCCGCGCTCAAGCGGGGAAACGTGTGGTCTCAACTGGTCATGGGCTTTTCGCTCTTGGGCGTTTCGCTGCCCACCTTCCTCATTGGCATCCTGTTGATCCTGGTGTTTGCGGTGATCCTGAAGTGGCTGCCGAGTTTTGGTCGAGGCGAGGTGGTGGACCTGGGGGGCTGGACCACAGGCCTGTTGACGGTGGATGGGTGGAAGCACCTGATCCTGCCCGCGGTGACGCTGAGCATCTTTCAGTTGACGTTGATCATGCGCCTGGTGCGCGCGGAAATGCTGGAGGTGCTGCGCACCGACTACATCAAGTTCGCGCGGGCGCGCGGCTTGCCCCAGCGCGCGGTGTATTTCGGGCACGCTTTGAAGAACACCTTGGTGCCGGTGATCACCATCACCGGGCTGCAGTTGGGCTCCTTGATTGCCTTTGCCATCATCACCGAGACCGTGTTCCAGTGGCCTGGGATGGGCCTGCTGTTCATCCAGGCGGTTCAGTTTGCGGATGTGCCGGTGATGGCGGCCTACCTGTGCCTGATCTCGCTGATCTTCGTGACGATCAACCTGGCCGTGGACCTGCTGTACTTTGCGGTGGACCCGCGGCTGCGCGTGGGCGCCGGCGGGGGAGGGCACTGACATGGGCAGCCGTATGCAGCGCTTTTTCGACAGCGACCTGTGGTTCAGCTTTCGCACCTCGCCAGTGGCGGTTGTGGCCGCTTTGGTGGCCGTGCTGTGCGCGTTTTGCGCCTTCTTTGCGCCTTGGGTGGCGCCCTACGACCCGTTTGACCTGGCGGCCTTGGACCTGAGCGACGCGCGCTTACCGCCGGCGTGGGCCGACGAGGGGCAAGCGCGATACCTGCTGGGCACGGACGACCAGGGGCGCGACATCTTGTCGGCGCTCATGTACGGGGCGCGCATCTCGTTGTTGGTGGGCTTGGCCTCGGTGTTGCTGTCGGTGCTGGTGGGCGTGAGCCTGGGCCTGTTGTCCGGTTTTGTGGGTGGACGGGTCGATGCCCTGATCATGCGCACCTGCGACGTGATGCTGAGCTTTCCGTCCATTCTGGTGGCGCTCTTGATCGATGGCGTGGGCCGGGCCCTGTTCCCCAACGCCCACGACACCCTGGCCTTTGCGGTGCTGATCCTGGCGATTTCGCTGTCAGGCTGGGTGCAGTACGCGCGCACGGTGCGCGGCTCCACCCTCGTGGAGCGCAACAAGGAGTATGTGCAGGCCGCGCGCGTGGTGGGTGTGTCCCCTTGGCGCATCATGTTCCGCCACGTGATGCCCAATGTGATGGGCCCGGTGCTGGTGTTGGCCACCATTCAGGTGGCCACGGCCATCCTGACCGAGGCCACGCTGAGTTTCCTGGGCGTGGGCGTGCCCCCCACCTCGCCATCGCTGGGAACGCTCATCCGCATCGGCAACGACTTCCTGTTTTCGGGCGAGTGGTGGATCACCATCTTCCCCGGCGTGGTGTTGGTGATGATTGCGCTGAGCGTCAACCTCTTGGGCGATTGGCTGCGCGACGCGCTCAACCCGCGGCTGCGCTGAGCACCTCGACACCCGCCCTGATCTGCACCTGCCCATGTCATCCCCACTGCACGCCGACGCTGTTGAAACCCCCTTGTTGGAGGTCCAGGACCTGGTGGTCGAGTTCCCGACCCGGCGTGGGGTGCTGCGCGCCTTGGACGGCGTGAGCCTGTCCATCGCGCCCGGCGAGATTCTGGGCGTGGTGGGTGAATCGGGGGCGGGCAAATCGCTCACCGGTGCGGCCATCATCGGCCTGCTCGAGCCCCCGGGCCGCATCGCCGGTGGCCAGATCAAGCTCGAAGGACGGCGCATCGACAACCTGCCCGATGAGGAGATGAGGAAGGTGCGTGGCCGCTCGATCGGCGCCATCTTCCAAGACCCGCTGACCTCCCTGAACCCGCTGTACACCGTGGGACAGCAGATCATCGAGACCATTCGCGCGCACCTGCCGATGAGCGAGCTGCAGGCGCGTGAGAAGGCGATCCGCCTGCTGTACATGGAAGGCGAGAAGATGAAGAAGTCTTCGCCCGCCCGTCCGCACAACCGCTTCGTGCTGTACTCGGGTCTGACGACCACGGCCGTCATGATCTGCCAGCAGCTCAACACCTCGGCGGTCTACGACATCGCCTAAGCGCAACAGGCGGGCCTGACGGCCCGCCCCCTTCTTCGTTGGGTACCCATTCGTCTAGGGTCAATGCGTCGGCGCACGGCCGTCAGGG
>RFPX01000249.1 GCA_009925955.1 Betaproteobacteria bacterium | reverse complement strand
GTTTTCAAAGACATGCCGCGTGAAGCCACTGCAGTCAAATCCGTCTTCGGTGCTGGTGCCGCCTCGGCGGTAGCGCACGCCCAGGAAGTTCATCGCCGACAGAACCAATTCCGAGGCTGCATCGCTGACCTTGCGCACGGTTTGCGGTGCCGTGGCGGGCAGCAGACCTCTTTCCACCAGCATCGCGGCCAAGGGGTCGATGGGAGCACTGGCGGGCGTGGCTTGTGGGACCGTGGAGCCCGGGGGCGTGGGCTCGACCTGTGCTTGCACCGGAAGCGCCATCAACACCGCCCACGTGCATACACACCGGCCCAGGAGCGTGGCCACGCGGCTGCGCCAAGCCTGTCCAGCCGTGGCCGGGTGGCGAGCAGTGGGCAAGACCGCGGGGGTCCGTGGGAGTCGGGTCATGTCTGGCTGCATGGGGCCACAAACAAGCCGCGGCCGGGGGAGTCAAACAGCGGTCGAGGATAACATGGGATCTGTTTGGGCAAGCCCCGGGTGAAGGAGGGTCGCCATGCGCGCCTTGATGCTGGAGAAGAATGGAGAGGGGGTCTTCAGGGCCTCGGTTCAAGACATCGATGCCGCCGGTTTGCCCGACGGCGATGTGGAGGTGGCCATCGAGTACTCCACCTTGAACTACAAGGATGGCCTGGCCATCACGCAGAAGGCCCCGGTGGTGCGCACCTGGCCCATGGTGGCCGGCATCGACGGCGCGGGCGTGGTCACCTCCAGCCGGCATCCCGGCTTTCGGCCTGGCGACCGGGTGGTGCACAACGGTTGGGGCCTGGGTGAAACCCGATGGGGGTGCCTGTCGACACAGGCCCGGTTGCAGGGCGACTGGCTGGTCAAACTTCCCTCGGCCCTGAGCAGCCGCCAGGCCATGGCCATCGGTACGGCCGGCTATACCGCCATGCTGTGCGTCATGGCCCTGCAGGAGCGAGGCGTTCAAGCCAACGCCGGCGAGGTTTTGGTGACGGGCGCAACCGGTGGGGTCGGCAGCGTGGCCTTGGCCCTGCTGGCCCGTGCGGGCTATCGGGTGGTCGCGGCCACCGGAAAAGCGCAGGAGCACGAATACCTGCACGCGCTGGGTGCGGCCGAGGTCATCGACCGGGCTGCGTTGGCATCGCCGGGCAAGCCCCTGCAGAAGGAACGTTGGGCGGCCGTGGTGGACGCGGTAGGCAGCCATACGCTGGTCAACGCCCTGGCCCAAACCCGCTACGGTGGGGTGGTGGCGGCCTGTGGCTTGGCGCAGGGGGGCGACCTGCCTGGATCGGTGATGCCCTTCATCTTGCGCGGGGTCAGCCTGGTGGGGGTTGACAGCGTGATGGCGCCACTGGCCAAGCGCGAGGTGGCGTGGGCGCGCCTGGCGGAGGAACTGGACCCGGCGCTGTTGGAGCGCATGGTCACCGAAGTCACCCTGGATGGGGCCGTGGAGGCCGCGCACCGTTTGATGGCGGGTCAGGTCCGTGGGCGTGTGGTGGTGAGGGTGGCCTAGGCCAGGCCGTCAGGCCACTGCAAGTGCCGCATCGACAATCGACAGCCAGTTGACATTTGTGGAACTGCACGAGGACCTGACATGAGCTACGCCGAGTTCTACCGCCGCTCAATTGAGCAGCCCGAGGCCTTCTGGGACGAGCAGGCGCGCCTGATCGACTGGCACACGCCCTACACGCAGGTGCTGGACTATTCGCGTGCACCGTTCACGCATTGGTACGTGGGGGGAACCACCAACCTGTGCCACAACGCGATCGACCGGCATTTGGCTGATCGCCGCAACCAAGCCGCCCTCATCTGGGTATCCACCGAAGTAGACCGCGAAGTCACCTACACCTATGGGGAACTGCACGAACAGGTGCAGAAGATGGCGGCTGTGCTCCGGGCACAGGGTGTGGGCAAGGGCGATCGGGTCCTGATCTACATGCCGATGATCCCCGAGGCCGCGTTTGCCATGCTGGCCTGTGTGCGCATTGGCGCGATCCACTCCGTGGTGTTCGGTGGATTTGCCAGTGTGTCCTTGGCCAGTCGCATCGATGACGCCGAGCCCAAGGTGATCGTGAGTGCCGATGCGGGCAGCCGCGGCGGCAAGGTGGTTCCCTATAAGGGGCTGCTGGACGAGGCGATTGAACTGGCCAAGAGCAAGCCCAGCAAGGTGTTGATGGTCAACCGCGGCTTGGCCGACATGCCGATGACGCCCGGTCGCGACGAAGATTACGCCAGCCTGGCAGCTGCCCATGTGGGCACGCAGGTGCCCTGCGAGTGGGTGGAAGCATCCCATCCGAGCTACACGCTCTACACGAGCGGAACCACCGGTCGTCCGAAGGGCGTGCAGCGGGACACCGGCGGCTACATGGTGAACCTGGCCGCCTCGATGAAG
>RFPX01000248.1 GCA_009925955.1 Betaproteobacteria bacterium | reverse complement strand
TCCCGCAGCAGCGGGGCGGAGAAGATCTCGTCCAAGGGACGAAAGCCGGTGCGCAGGCCTGCCTGAAAGCCCTCAAAGGAGGTGCGCATCAGCTGGTGGCGGCTGCCATCGAGTGCCTGCGCCACCAGCCGGGCCAGGTCGGTGCTCAGGTGTACACCTGCATCCATGAAGCGCTGCGAGAGTTGGGTCAGGTTGGCCGTGTCAAAGCGAAGCAGGTCGGCATGGACACTGGCCATTTCCGCGGTGTCTTCGCAGCGCAGCAGCCTTTGGTGTGCATCCTCGTGTCGCTTGAGCGCCAGGTGCCAGCAGTCCAGTTGTGCGCGCTGCACTTCCTCTCCGGCGTGCAGCATCAGCATCAGGTTCTGCAGCCCCCAAGACAGTGGCAAGCGCAACTGTCCGGCCCATCCGGGCATGGTGTTGTCGGCCTGATCGTCGTGTGCGCCGTTCGGGCGGGCGGCTGCTTCAGGCGGGGGGGTGGACTTGTTCGCGGGCATCGGCGTCTCCAGTGTGTGCGGTGGCTGCAGCCCAAAGGGGCTGTGCACAGCAGTATGGAGACCGCAAGCCCAGGCTGATTGAGTGCCGTCAGAAGCCCAGTACGCGCTGGGCCGAGGCCGCGCGTGCGGGCATGCTGGCTTGGGCAGCGGCATGGTGGGGGTCCACCTGCAGGGCCGGGTCGGGGAACAGTTGGTGTTCCAAGCCGTAGCGGATCAGCGCTGCGGTGCTGTCAAGCTGCATCTTCTGCAAGATCCGGGTCTTGTGGGTGCTGATGGTCTTGACGGACAGGTGCAAGATCCGCGAGATTTCGCTGATGCGTTGCCCGGCCAGGATGCACCGAAAGACTTCCAGCTCCCGGTCGGTGAGTCGCTCATGCCGGGGGGTGGTGTCCTGTTGGGCCACGGCCATGGCCACCCGCTCGGCCATTCCGCGTGAAAGATAGCAGCCGCCGGCGGCTACCTTGTGAACAGCGCGCACCAATTCATCCGCAGCCGTGTCCTTGGTCAGATAGCCCTGGGCACCCGCTTTCAGCGCCCGCATGGCGTAGAGCTCCTCGGCGTACATGGACAGTACCAGGACCGCACAAGCCGGATGTTCGCTGCGGATGCGGCTGATCAGGTTCATGCCCGACAGGCCGGGCAAGTTCAGGTCCACGATGGCCACGTCGGCGCGTGCCTGCTCCAGGAGCGACAGCGCACCGTGCCCCGTGTCGCTCTCGCCCACGATGACCAGATCGGGCTGAGCCTGCAGGATCTGCCGCAGCCCCTCGCGGATGAGTCGGTGGTCATCAACCAGGATCAGGCGTTTCAGGTGGAGGCCTGAACGGCTGCCGGACTGCTGGGTTGACGAGGACACCTGGAAACTCCTATGGACTACAAGTTCTAATTATAAATATCGACTGATGTATAGGTTTGTGTCCGATCAAGTTGGTCTGTTATTTCTGCGGTTTGCGTGTAGGACAAATCCGAGCCTGATGGCGATGTTTGCGGACAACTCGCGGCGCAAGGTCCTTCAAAAAGACATGCCGTTCGCCGATGTTCAGACCCGCTGATTGCGGCGAACCTTCATCCTGCTCAACACACAACAACCGAGGAGGAATGAAGATGGAAAACCGTATCGATGGACCGAGCAGCGCACCGTCAGCCCGTTGCACAGGTTCTGATCTGTTGCGTTGGATGGGACTGGCGCATGAGGTGGGGCCGCGGTCCGATCAGATCGTCTTTCCCATGCGCCGCGTGCGCACCGGCACCCTGGTGACCCATGAGGGTGCGCCTTTTGAGAGCCTGTACTTCATCAGCGCGGGCACCTTCAAATCGGTGCACACAGACCCCGATGGCTATGAGCTGGTCCAGGGCTTCTTCACACGCGGCGATGTGATCGGGTTGGATGGCATGGCCGACGGGGTCTATGGGGGTGACGCGGTGGCCTTGGAAGATGCGACCGTGGCCATTACCTCCTATCGTGAGTTGCTGGGAGCGGTGCGCCAGGTGCCGGCACTGGAGCAGTTGATCCTGCTGGCCAGCGGCCGTGAGATTCGCCGCAAGAACATGACGCTGGAGGTGATGGCCGCCGTGGGTGCCGAGGTCCGTCTGGCCCGTTTTCTTCTGCAGTTGATTTCGCGGCAGGCCGAGCAGGGGTATTCGCCGCGCCGCATGGTGCTGCGCATGAGCCGGCGCGACATTGCAAGCCACTTGGGCATTGCGCACGAAACGGTCAGCCGCTCACTCACCGCCTTGGCCGACTGGGGCTACATCGAGGTGCAGCACCGCGAGATCGAGATCCTCGACCACGACGGCCTGGAGCGGTTCAAGCGCGTCACCCGGGGCCCCGCGGTCAAGCCGCCCGGTGGGCGAGGAGGGGCCACGCGCCGCGCCCGCGCCCAGGAGATGGCCCGCTTGGG
>RFPX01000247.1 GCA_009925955.1 Betaproteobacteria bacterium | reverse complement strand
GGTACACCAAACACCGGGCAGCCCCTTCCACCACAGCCGCCTGGCGGGCCAACCCTTGCCGCGCTTGCACTTCCTGGACACCTCACCGGTTTACTTTGACCGCCACACCCTGAGCCTCAAGCAGGGGCAGGCGTCGATGTACACGCTGGACGGCCGCATGCGGTTTCAGCTGGCCTTGTCGCAAGAACAGGAAGAAGCCTTCCACCGGCGCAAGCTGCTGGAGGCGGCCTTGCTGCGCGGCGGGGCCGGCTTTGAGCTTCATTTCACCTTCGCGCCCGAGCAGGCGCCTGTGCTCCCAGCACCCGGGGCCGCTGTTGCAGCGGCCACCGGCCTGCCGCCTTACCTCAGCATCGAGGCTTCTGCATGAACGCACCTTTGAACAAACCCCCTGGAACCGGCCTGCTGGATGCGCCGCTGACAGAGGTCTTCCGCCCCCACTTCCCGCAGCTTCGTCGCGCCTTCTTCGTCACGCTGATCGCGGGCCTTTTGGTGCTGTCGCCATCGGTGTACATGCTGGAGGTGTACAGCCGGGTGGTGGACGCGCGCAGCTTGTCAACGCTGCTGGCGCTGTCGTTGGCCGTGGTCATGGCCTTTGCCTTGATGGAGGTGCTGGAGTGGCTGCGCAGCGAGATGCTGCATGGCATCGGTGAAGAGGCCGACAAGCGCATCACCCCCCGCTTGTTCAACCTGATTTTTGAGGCCCACCTCAAGCGCCAGCCCGGCGGCAACCTGCAGGTGCTCAACGATTGGCGCCTGGTGCGCGACTTTCTCAGCCTGCCCTTCCTCACCGCCTTGATGGAGCTGCCGGTTGCCGTGGTGTTTCTGGTCTTGGTCTACCTCATCAGCCCCGTCTTGGGCTGGGTCACCCTGGGCGCAGCCGTGGTGCAGGTGTTGGTGGCCTGGTTGACCAACCGCATGTCGCAGCCCCCCTTGCTGGCGGCCAACCGAACCGCCGTGCAGGCGCAGAACTACGCTGACGCTTCCCTGCGCAATGCCGAGGTGATCGAAGCCATGGGCATGCTCAGGGGCATCCATGCCCGTTGGATCCGCAAGCAGCGGGAGTTCTTGGGGCTGCAGGCCCAGGCCAGCAGCGCGGCGGGCGGCTTTCAGGCGCTGTCAAAGATGCTGCAACAGGTGCTGAGCTCGGCCCTCCTGGGCTTGTCGGCTTGGTTGCTGCTGAAGAACGAGCTCAATGGCGGCCCGGCGATGATGATCGTGTCCTCCATCATTGGCGGGCGGGTGCTGACGCCCTTGGTGCAGATGGTGGGCCAGTGGCAAGCAGCCTTGAACGCTCAAGAGGCCTGGACCCGTTTGAACATGGTGCTGGGCGCCATGCCCGAGCGGGACCCCGCCATGCCGCTGCCCGCGCCGCGTGGCCTGTTGACCGTTGATCAGTTGGTGGCCGGTGCGCCGCCCTTGCCAGGGCAAGCGCCTCAGCCCATCCTGCGCGGGGTGCAGTTCGCGCTCAATCCCGGTGAGTTGTTGGCCATCATTGGCCCTTCAGCGGCCGGTAAAACCACGCTGGCCCGGTTGTTGGTGGGCCTGTGGCCTGCCATGGGCGGCAAGGTCCGCCTAGACGGTGCCGATGTCTATCAGTGGAACAAGACGGAGTTGGGGCCCCACATCGGTTACCTGCCCCAAGGCATTGAACTGTTCGAGGGCACCGTGGGCGAGAACATCGCCCGTTTTGGCGAGCTCGACCCGAAGAAGGTTCAGGCTGCCGCCGAAGCCGTGGGCATGCACGACACCATCCTGGCGCTGCCGCAGGGCTACGACACCCCGGTGGGGCGTGACGGGGCGGTGTTGTCTGGCGGCCAACGCCAGCGCGTGGGCTTGGCCCGGGCCCTGTACGGTGACCCGGCCTTGATCGTCTTGGACGAGCCCAACTCCAGCTTGGACGAAGCAGGCGATGCCGCGCTGCAAAGGGCCTTGATCGGCCTGAAGGCCCGGCACGCCACCGTGGTGGTGATCACCCACCGAACCAGTGTGCTCAGTGTGACCGACAAGCTGTTGATCTTGCGCGATGGCGCACAGCAGGCGTTTGGCCCGCGTGACGAGGTCTTGGCAGCCATGCAAAAGGCCCAAGCACAAGCCCAGGCCCAAGCACAACAAGCCCAGGCCGCCGCGCAAGGCGCGCTGGCGGCGCAACCCGTGGCAGGACAAAACGCATGAGCGCCTCACCTTCCCTGATCTCACCGGGCCGTGCCGATGCGCCCCTGGATGTGCCGGCTTCGGTGCGGACGTCATCACCCGCGCCCCAGCGCGAGCTCTTGCGTACCCTGGCCTTGTTCCGGCGCGAGTTCATCATCGTGGGCTTGCTCAGCGCCGCGGTCAACCTGCTGATGCTCACGCCCACCATCTACATGCTGCAGGTGTATGACCGTGTGATGGTGAGCCAA
>RFPX01000246.1 GCA_009925955.1 Betaproteobacteria bacterium | reverse complement strand
CTGCACCCCTGCGGAAAGGACAACCGTGACCGCCAGCCAGGGGTTGATCAACCAGACCAGCAGCAAGAACACCACCGATGCTGGCAGCTCAAAGCAGGACAGGACGAAGGGCGAGGGCAGAAACTCACGCAGGACCCGCCAATCGGATGCCGGTTGCTGAATCAGAAAGCCGGAATGGACCGCCCGGGCTTGCGTCATCAGACGAAACAACAGGGGCGAGAGGGCTTGGTCCATTCGGTGGCCCAGCTGCTGCAGCAGCTCGCTTCGAACCCACTCCAACACTTCCATGACGGCAAACGCCACCACCACCGCCGCGGTGAGCACGACCAGGGTGGTCAAGCTGCGGCTGTTGACCACCCGCTCATAGACTTCCAGCATGTACACCGACGGTGCCAGCACCAGGAGCGACGCCAGCAGGCTGAAGCCCGCCACCCACGCCAAGGGGGCGCTGGACTTCACCAAGAGGGCATGCAGCGGTGAGGAATCCGGTGTGCGCCGGATGGCGCTCGTTGGGTGGGGTGGTTTCATGAACGACGGCGTGAGGTTAGCGCCCTGCATCCGTGCTTGTCATCCCCCAAAGGATCACCACAGAAGGAGGGCCACCCCGACTCGATAAACTAGTGGACTGTATCCATTGCCTTGCGCCCCTACCCCATGAACGATCCGCTGCAACCCAACAACCGGGCACCCTTCACCCTGATCGGGGGCTTGAATGTCCTGGAAGACTTGGATTTGGCGCTGCGCACAGCCGAAACGTTTGTCAAAGCCACCGGCGAACTGGGCATTCCGTACATTTTCAAGGCCTCTTTTGACAAGGCCAATCGCTCATCGGGCAACACCAAGCGTGGTGTGATGAAGGCCTGCGCATCTTGGAAGCGGTCAAGCGCGCGTTTGGGGTGCCGGTCCTGACCGACGTCCATGAAGTTGAACAGGTGGCGCCGGCCGCAGAGGTCATCGATGTGCTGCAGCTGCCCGCATTTTTGGCCCGGCAAACCGACCTGGTGGTGGCCCTGGCCCGTTCCGGGCGGCCCATCAACATCAAGAAGCCGCAGTTCATCAGCCCCTCGCAGGTGGGGCACATCGTCAAGAAGTTCGAATCGGCCGGCAACCCCCATGTTTGGTTGTGCGACCGCGGCACCATGTTTGGCTACGACAACCTGGTGGTCGACATGCTGGGCTTTGGTGTCATGAAGCGGGTCAGCGGTGGCAAGCCGATCATCTTCGATGCCACCCATGCCTTGCAGACCCGCGACCCCCTGGCTGAAGCCAGCGGCGGGCGGCGCGACCAGCTGCTGGACCTGGCCCGTGCAGGGATGGCTGTGGGCATTGCGGGGCTGTTCATCGAGGCCCACCCCGACCCTGCTCAGGCCAAGTGTGATGGCCCCAGTGCCTTGCCCCTGCACCTGCTCAAGCCCTTCCTCAGCCAAATGAAGGCCGTGGACGACCTGATCAAAAACCTGCCTGAACTCACCATCGCATGACCCCGAACGCCAAACCCGAGGCGGTGCGGGCCGCTTGGCTCGTGCCCAATATGAAGACCTCGCAGCTGCAGGAACTGCTGAGCACCGAGATGGCCAGCAGCCGGCTGCGTGCGGCGGTGTGCATGGAGGCGCTGCAGGAGGCGGGGGTGCAGGTTCTGCCGCCCAATTTGATCGACTGCGCCGAGGTGCCGCAGGTGCTGTTCATGAGCAAGTACGTGCACGACAGCGGCGCTGGGCTGTACCTGCACGACGGTGGAACGCGCTGGGCCTACTGGGACGAGACCATCCGGCGGCTCAAGTCAAAAGGCACCCGTTTGGTGATTGACTACACCGACCACCATTGGGCCGGCCAAGACATCCGCACGAAGTGGTACCAACACATCCTGCCGCATGTGGACGGCGTGGTGGTGCCCTCTGAGCAAATGGAGCGCAACGCCCGAGAGTACTGGAAAGGGCCGCTGTGGCGCATCCCTGAACCCCTGGAGGTGCCCACCCTGGCCCCGCGCGCCTTGGCCGCCGGCCAACCCCTGCAGGCGGTTTGGTACGGGCACAACAGCAACCTCCCCTACCTGGCCCGAATGGTTGAGGGTGCCTTGCGCCACATGCCGCCCATGCACATCACCGTGCTCACCAACTTCATGGGTGCCCAGGACTTCGAACGCCTGAAGGCGCAAGCCCCCAGCGGCACCACGCTGCGTTTGGTGAAGTGGACGGTGCCGGCCATGGTGGAGGCCGCCTCCAAGGCGCATGTGGCCCTGATTCCCAGCGACACGAACGACCCCCGGAAAAACGGCGCCAGCAACAACCGCGCGGTCACGGCCCTGGCACTCGGCCTGGTACCGGTGGCCACGATGATCGATTCCTACAAGCCCTTCGCCCCGATGATGGTGGAAGCGGAACTGGTGCGCAGCATCAGTGA
>RFPX01000245.1 GCA_009925955.1 Betaproteobacteria bacterium | reverse complement strand
ATGGCGCGTGCGCCTTCCACCCCGGGTTGTGTGTTGGCGAAGGCCACCATCGGACCCACGGCGGCGAAGGTCACGCCCATCATCACCGGCAGCTGAATGCCGAAGTGCCGACCCAGCCCCAGGCTTTGAATGAGGGTGACGATGCCGCAGCAAAACAGGTCGGCTGAAATCAGCATGGCCACCTGTTCGGGGCTGAGCTTGAGGGCACGGCCCACGATCAGCGGAACCGCCACGGCCCCGGCGTACATGACCAACACATGCTGCAGGCCCAGGGCGGTCATGCGTCCGGTGGGCAGCTTTTCGTCGACAGGGTGCACCGCTTGATCGGTGCTGGGTACGCTGGAGGGGTTCATGGATGTCTCCTCGGTTTCAGTCGTGGTCTTGGATTCAGTTGGCAAGGCTTCGCCCAAGCCGGCTTGAAATCCGGTCTCGTGGGGCGTTTCGGTTGAACTAGGGGGCGGGCCCCTTCGCGCCAGCTTCGAACCAGCGCTTGACGAGCTGCCGCTCGTCCTCGGTGATCTGTGTGGCGTTGTTCATGGGCATGGCCTTGAGCACCACGGTTTGCTGGTAGATGCTCTGGGCCTGCGCCAAGATGAGTGCCGGCTCGTGCAGGGCCACGTTTTTGTTGGCCACTTGCGCGTTGTGGCACAGCACGCATCGCTGTTGCATCACCGCTTGCACTTGCGCGAAGGCCTCCGGCGTGGCGGCGGAAGGTGGGGGCGTGCCGCCGGCCACAGGCTTGGCGGCGGGCTTGAGCGCCACCATCACCCCCACCAGCACCAGCGTGCCCACCACCGCGTATTCCCACGGCACGCGCTTGCCCATCGTCAGCGCCTTGTGCCGCGCCACAAAGGCGTGGCGGATCAGGGCGCCGGCCAGCATCACGGCCACCAAGGTCACCCAGTTACTGGGGCCGCTGGTGAGCCAGCCGTAGTGGTTGCTCAACATGGCCAGTAGCACGGGCAGGGTGAAGTAGGTGTTGTGCACGCTGCGCTGCTTGGCGCGCTGGCCGTGAACGGGGTCCACCGGCTGTCCGGCCTTCATTTGCGCCATCACCGTGCGCTGGCCGGGGATGATCCAGAAGAACACATTGGCGCTCATGGCCGTGGCCATCATCGCGCCCACCAGCAAGAAGGCGGCGCGGCCGGCAAACAGTTGGCAAGCCAGCCAGGAGGCGAACACCACGATGAGGGTGACCGCCAGTCCGACGATGCGGTCGCCGCCGGCGCGCTGGCCGAAGAGGCGGCACACGGCGTCATAGGCCAGCCAGAACACCACCAGAAAGCCCAGGGCAGCCGCCACCGCGGCGGTGGGCGTCCAATCGTGCAGGTTCTTGTCGATGAGGAAGGTGCTGGCCTGGTACAGGTACATCACCGTGAACAGGGCAAAGCCGGTCAGCCAGGTGGAGTAGCTTTCCCAGTAGAACCAATGCAGGTTCTTGGGCAGCTGGGGCGGGGCCACCATGTACTTCTGGGGGTTGTAAAACCCACCGCCATGCACGGCCCACAGCTCGCCATCCACGCCCTTGGCTTTCAGGTCGGGTGCTTCAGGCTTGGTCAGGGAGTTGTCGAGGAAGACAAAGTAGAAGGACGAGCCAATCCAGGCGATGGCCACAATGACATGCGCCCAACGCAACAAGAGGTTGGCCCAATCAAGCAGGTAGGCTTCCATCGCGAGACACGTCCTTCAGAGGGCAGGGCCACGGAGACATCCGTGCTTCCAACCCCCTCACCACAGCGGGCTCTGTGAGGAGTGCTCGTCGCAAACCCCGGTGGAGACCCAGGGGCGCCGCGGCGACGTGTACAAAACTGTATACGATCCGGTTGACTGGAAACCCCGGATTAACCCGAATTCTTCTGTCCTGGCGTTGGGTGGGCGAGAAACCAGGCCGGCGTAGGCCGCTCATGCACGACCGCGATCAAGACCCCCGGTAGGTGGAGTAGGACCAAGGGCTGACCAACAGCGGGACGTGGTACTTGGCGCTCGCATCGGCAATGCCGAAGTCCAGGGGTACGGTGTCCAGGAAGGCCGGCTCGGGCAGGGCCGCACCACGGGCACGGAAGTACGCCGCCACATGAAAAACCAGGCGGTAGCGCCCGGTGGCCATGGTGCTGGCGTCCAACAGCGGGCCACCGTCGTTTCGGCCGTCGGCATTGAGCCGGAGGGTCTTGAGGTGGGTGAGTTCATGGCCCTCGTGGCGCCACAGTTCCACCTGCATGCCGGCGGCGGGGCAGCCATTCATCGTGTCCAGCACGTGGGTGCTCAGGTGGCCCATGGGGTCTCCAATCAGGGTTGCATTGAACACAAAAGTGTATACACTTCGTCACGGCCGTCAAGCCCGGGACACCCGACCGGCCCAACCAGCGAACCCCAAACGCCCATGACCCAGCCGCTCGCACG
>RFPX01000244.1 GCA_009925955.1 Betaproteobacteria bacterium | reverse complement strand
GTGGGGGCCAAGAGGAAGATCAGGTCGATGGACGCCGCCTTGAGCGCGGCGGAGAAGGCTTCCACTTCTTCGGGCGGGTAGTCCACCACCAGCACACCGTCCACGCCAGCGGCCTGGGCATCGCGCACAAAGGCGCCAGGCCCGCGCTTGATGTCATAGCGTTCGATGGGGTTGGCGTAGCCCATGAGCACCACGGGGGTGCGACCATCGTGCACCCGAAAGCCGCGCACCATCTCCAACACCCGGGCCAGGTCGATGCCCTGCGCCAAGGCCCGCTCAGCCGCCTTCTGGATCACCGGGCCATCGGCCATGGGATCGGAAAACGGAACGCCCAGCTCGATCACATCGGCGCCCGCGCGGGCCATGGCCAGCATGATGTCCACGGTGGCGTCGGGGTAGGGGTCGCCCGCCGTCACAAAGGGAATCAAAGCCTTGCGCCCAGTGGCCGCCAGCGTTTCGAAGGTGGGTTGAATACGGCTCATCGCGTGACCTCCGGTAGGCTCACCACCTGTGTCCCGCCTGTCTTGACCGTCTGGCCCCGGCAAGAAGGCCGGCAATAGAAGTCCGCGCCGCTCAAGTCGGCCACGGTTCCGATGTCTTTGTCGCCACGGCCCGAGAGGTTGACCAAGAGGGTTTGGTCCGGGCGCATGGTGGGGGCCAGCTTCATGGCGTAGGCCAAGGCATGGCTGCTTTCCAGTGCCGGGATGATGCCCTCGGTGCGGCACAGCCGGTGGAAGGCCACCATGGCCTCGTCGTCGGTGATGCCCACGTACTCGGCACGGCCGATGTCCTTGAGGTAGGCGTGCTCGGGCCCCACGCCGGGGTAATCCAGACCCGCCGAGATCGAATGGGTCTCGGTCACCTGGCCAGCTTCGTCTTGCAGCAAATAGGTGCGGTTGCCGTGCAAGACGCCGGGCTGTCCGCGCTGCAGCGAGGCCGAGTGTTTACCGCTGTCCAGGCCATGGCCTGCCGCTTCCACCCCGATCAAGCGGGTGCCGGCTTCCTTGATGTACGGATAGAAGATACCCATGGCGTTGCTGCCCCCGCCCACGCAGGCCAAGACCGCATCGGGCTGGCGTCCGGTCATCTCGGGCATCTGCACCAGGCACTCCTCGCCGATCACGCTTTGGAAGTCGCGCACCAACATGGGATAGGGGTGAGGCCCGGCAACGGTGCCGATGATGTAGAAGGTGTTCTCCACATTCGTCACCCAATCGCGCAGGGCTTCGTTGAGCGCGTCTTTGAGCGTCTTGCTGCCCGACTCCACCGGCACCACGGTGGCGCCCAACAGCTTCATGCGGTAGACATTGGGGCTTTGGCGCTTGACGTCTTCACTGCCCATGTACACCACGCACTCCAGGCCGTAGCGCGCGCAGATGGTGGCGGTGGCCACGCCATGCTGGCCGGCGCCAGTCTCGGCGATCACCCGGGGCTTGCCCATGCGCTTGGCCAACAAGGCCTGGCCGATGGTGTTGTTCACCTTGTGAGCGCCGGTGTGGTTGAGGTCCTCGCGCTTGAGGTAGATCTGTGCGCCACCGAGTTCGCGGCTGAGCCGGTCGGCGTGGTAAATCGGGCTGGGCCGGCCCACGAAGTGTTTCAACTCGCGCCTGAACTCGGCCAGGAATTCAGGGTCGTGCTGATAGCGGGCATAGGCCGTCTTGAGTTCATCCAAGGCATGGATGAGGGTCTCGGCCACGAAGGTGCCGCCGTAGGGGCCAAAGTGGCCCCGGGCATCGGGTTGTGCGTAGTTCAGCATGGAAGGGTTCGGTCCGCCTGGCGGACCGCCTCACAAAAGTCGCGGATCAATTCGGGGTCCTTGAGGCCTTTGCCAGCCTCCACGCCCGAGCTCACGTCAACGGCCCAAGGCCGCACGCGATGGATGCCATCGGTCACATTGGCAGGATTCAACCCACCAGACAAAACGAGCCGAGCGGGAACGCCGGCGGGGATGAGCGACCAATCGAAGGACTTTCCGGCACCGCCATAACCCTCGACATGGGCGTCGAGCAGGATGGCCTGCGCCTGCTGAAATTCAAAGGCGAAGTTTAACAAGTCGAAGCCTGGGCGCATGCGCGCGGCCCGCCAGTAGGGGCGGGGCCGATGGGCCAGTGCCTGTTCACACAGCTGGGGGGATTCATCCCCGTGAAACTGCACCACGGCCCGCGGCAGCAGGTCCAGGCCGTGCTGCACCGTGCTGGGCTCGGGGTTCACGAACAACGCTGCGGCCCTGGGCCAGGGCCGCAGCTTGCTCCAGGGCCACGTGGCGGGGGCTGGGCGGGTAGTGCACGAAGCCGAGGTAGTCCACCCCGGCCTGCACCGCTGCTTGCACATCGGCCGCCCGCGTCAGGCCACAGATCTTGATCAGGGTACGCCGAGTCATCCCGGCATTGTCGCCCGGCCATGGCTGT
>RFPX01000243.1 GCA_009925955.1 Betaproteobacteria bacterium | reverse complement strand
TTGGGCAGAACCTCTTCCTTGTAGTCGGCGGCATTGGTGCCGGTCTTGTTCAGTCCGAGCAAGCCCTTGCTGTCGCTGCCGCCCTTGAGTGTCAAGGTCTGTGTTTTGCTCAAACCCGACGTGTCAAACTTGATCCGCTTTTCAACCGAATCCCACGAAACCTTAACCTTGGGTGTGCTGCCATTCATGTAGTCGGCCGCCTGTGCATTGATCTGCGCCTGCAGCTTGCTCACCAGGTTTTCGGGCGTGATCTGGCCCGTCAGGTTCGGTTCCCAATCCGTGCTCTTGAGCTCCAGGTTCAAGGTCTTGGCGGCGGAAGCACTGGCACTGTCGCTGAGCACCAGGGTCATCACGGTGTTCTTGTCCGCGGTGGCGCCGGCATACAACTCGCCGTCAAAGTTGATGTACTTTTCATCGCCAAACTGGCGGTTGATGCGGTCCGTCATCAACCGGGCCATGTCCACGCCGGTGTAGGAAGTGCCCTTCTTTTCCGCTGCAAGGAGGTCGCTCAGGTCGATCGTTTGCGCAGCCGATCCATCCACCTTCAGGTTGAAGACCAATTTGGGGTTGGCGGTAAAGGTTCCCACGGCCGTGGTTCCGCCAGCCGCGGGTACCAGGGTGGCCAAGTCAAAGCCACCACGCCACGTGTTGTTGATGGAGGTGGGCAGTGGGTCGCTGGCCACGCTGGCAGCCACCGACGGTTGCGCGTTCTTCAGGTCGTCAAGCTTGTACAGCTTGTTGATGCCACGAGACAGTGCCTCAGGCGGAATCTGCGACTCCGGGCGGACCTCTCCATACTTGTTCACGAAAAGGCGCGAACCTTCCTTTTCGCCCTGAATCAGGTTTTCCTGCAGTTTCGTGTCGCCAATGTAGACGTGCGTTTGCCACTTGTTGTAGGGGTCTGAGGGTGTGGCCACTTGCGTCTTGACGTAGTAGACGGTTGCCAGGTAGCCGTTACCACCCGAGTCGTACACCGTGACGGTAGTGGTTTTGCTGTAGCTCGTGGGGTCGTCGCGGTTGAACGCTTTGCTGATGACTTCCGCATCCGCCGGGAAGTTCAAACCCAGCTCCACTGCGGTGGTTTCCCGCGCATCGCCGCTGGTCTTGCGCGACAACTGCAGCTTGGCCAGGTTGCTCAAGTCGGCCTTGCCGGACGAGTCCACCGCCGCAGCCATCAGGGCCTGGCCCTGGGAATTCACCACGTTGAAGGAGTCATCCAACGCGAAGCTTCCGTTTCGCGTGTAGATGTCCTGCAGCCCGTCCACCGACTTCAGGGGGAAGAAGCCGTCACCGGTAATGGCGATGTCCAGAGAGTTCGCTGAGAACTGGATGTTGCCCTGGCTGAACTCCTGGGTCACCGCTTTCAGCGAAACACCCTGACCGATCACGGAGGCGGCCTTCTGCAACGGTGAGGTGGCGAAGATGTCGCCGAAGTCGGCCCGCGAGCGCTTGAAGCCGGTGGTGCCCACGTTGGCAATGTTGTTGGAGGTCACCGTCAGCTGCGAAGAGGCTGCATTCAGGCCGGTCAACGAGGTATAGAAGGACATGGTGTGCTCCGGGTCAGGGGGTCGGTGTGGTCAGGTTGAATGGGGTGTGTGCCAGATCAGTTCTTGGCGACGGGGGTGGGCTGAGGCGGCACCCACGGCGCATCGATGCGGGAGATCTGGCTCAAGGGCACGGTGGCCCCGCCTTCCAACTCCACGATCAAGTCGTCGTCTGCGGGGCTGTAGGTCACGCTCTTGACGGTCATTGGTGTGCTGATGGGTGTTTGGGTGATCTTGCCCATGCTGTTCACGGTGGCCACGATCTTGTAGACGCCCGACGGTGCAGGCTCGCCTGCATCGGTGGCGCCGTTCCAGCTCAGCTTGAGGTCGCCTGGCATTTGGCGGCCCAGGGTCTGGGTGTAGATCTTCTTGCCCTGAGCATCCATCACGTCCAGGCTCACACTGTCCGCACCAGCGGGAAGGGAGACCAAGCCGCTGATGGTGCTGCCCTTCTCATAACGGGCGTCGCCCATCGGGGCGGTGACCTGCTTGCCGATGAGGTTGGCACCGTTCATGAAACGGTCGCTCTTCATGCTTTTGGCCATCGCCTCTAGCGAGGCGCTCATATTGGTGGAGGCCTCCAGCTGCGAGAACTGGGCCAGCTGCGCCACGAAGGCTTCGTTGTTCACCGGATCCAGGGGGTTTTGGTTCTGCAACTGGGTGGTGAACAGCGTCAGGAACTCGGTCTTGCCCATCTGTTCATTGGTGGGCTTTGCGGCATTCTTCAGGTCGCTGTAGCGCGTGACGCCCGGAAGAATGGGCTGCGCGGTTTTGCTGGTGGGGGCAACGGGTGTGGTGGTCATGGCAGATCTCTCACGCCCAGCCTCAGCTGCGCATCATGTCCAACGTGCGCATCATCAGATGCTTGGCGGTGTTCACCGTCTCC
>RFPX01000242.1 GCA_009925955.1 Betaproteobacteria bacterium | reverse complement strand
CGCCAGAAGGTGCATGCGCTGGTGTTCCCCAGCGAGTACGGGGGTGCCTTGCATCACCTCTTCGACGGCTTCATCGTGCTGTGGGTGGTCGTGTCGGTGGCGGCGGTGATCCTGGAGTCGGTGCACGGCATTCGATATGTGCTGCACCTGGAGTTCATCATTCTTGACGCTGTGGCGGTGACGATCTTCACCGCCGAGTTCATGCTGCGGCTTTACGCCTGCGTCGAGACCCCGGGCTACCAGAAGGCGGTGTCGGGCCGGGTCAAGCACGCCACCTCCTTCAGCTCCATCATCGATTTCTTGGCCATCCTGCCGTTCTTCTTGGAAGTGTTCCTCCACCACCTGATGGACCTTCGCTTCCTTCGCGTGTTCCGCTTGCTTCGCCTGTTCAAGCTCACCCGCTACACAGGCGCCACCAAGACCCTCACGGTGGTGGTGGTCCGTGAATGGCCGGTGCTGGCCGCCTCGGCCTTTGTGATGCTGCTGTTGGTGATCTTGACCGCGAGCTTGGGCTATCTCTTCGAACATGAGGCGCAGCCCGACAAGTTCGAAAACATTCCACAATCCATCTACTGGGCCGTGATCACCTTGGCGTCGGTGGGCTACGGTGACATCTCACCGGTCACGCCCATGGGTCGGGCCATGACCATCGTCCTGGCGCTGTTGGGCATCGGCATCTTTGCCATTCCGGCCGCTTTGCTGTCGTCGGCGTTCACCGACCAGCTGCGCATCGAGCGCGAGACACTGAAAAATGAGTTGTACGAAATGCTGGCCGACGGGCACCTCAGCGAGGATGAGGCCGACAAGATCAACCGCGAGGCCAAGCGCCTGCACCTGAGCGAGGAGGAGGTTCAGCGCTTGATCATCAAGGCCAAACGGGAGCGCGAGCTCAAGGAGGATGTGTCCATGCTGCCGCTGCACAAGATAGCGGCCAACACCCCCCATGCCCTGGAGTACTACCGGTGGACCTTGGCCAATCTGCGGCAGATTGGGGTGATGACGTCCCGTGAGGACTTCGAGCGCTTGGCCACCCAAAGCGGCCGTTTGACCGCCGAGGAGTTCATCCTGTGGCAGGCCATTCAGGGAACGATGCCGGTGGCCGATGCAACACCGCCAGCGCCGCCGGGCTGAACCGGCTCAAGGGGTAGCCGCGGGGGCGGGGGTGGCACGCTGTAGAAGTGCCGCGCCGCCTGAAGCACTCAGCGCGTAGTCTTGGCCTGCTGCGCCAATTGCATGGCCGAGGCAATCAGCCCGGCCACCTCGCCCATGTGACCAGGCACGATCATGGTGTTGTTCTTCTGGGCCAGTTGCGCGTAGGCGTCCACTGCGCGTTCGGCCACCTTCAGCTGCACCGCTTGATCACCGCCTGGGGATTGGATGGCAGCGGCCACCTCGCGGATGGCCTGCGCGGTGGCTGAGGCCACGGCCACGATGGCCGATGCTTCGCCTTCGGCCTTGTTGATTTCAGCCTGTCGT
The DNA here is from genome assembly GCA_009925955.1 of Betaproteobacteria bacterium. Classification (GTDB taxonomy): domain Bacteria; phylum Pseudomonadota; class Gammaproteobacteria; order Burkholderiales; family Burkholderiaceae_C; genus RFTU01. The sequence continues at coordinate 955 of RFPX01000242.1, read as the reverse complement.
TCGCCTTCGCTCTTGGCGATGAAGGCCGCGCGTTCGCCCTCGGCCAGGTTGATCTGCTCCTGGCGCTTGCCTTCGGAGGCGGCTATCAAGGCACGCTTCTCTCGCTCAGCCGTGATCTGGGCTTGCATGGATCGCAGAATCTCGGCAGGCGGGGTGAGGTCTTTGATCTCGTAGCGCAGGACCTTCACGCCCCAGTTCAGGGCCGCTTCGTCCAAGGCGTTGACCACGGTGGCGTTGATCAGGTCGCGCTCTTCAAAGGTCTTGTCCAGCTCCATTCGGCCCACCACGCTGCGCAGGGTGGTTTGTGCCAACTGCGTGATGGCAATGAGGTAGTCGGAGGAGCCGTAGCTGGCCCGCATCGGGTCGGTCACCTGGAAGTACAGGATGCCGTCCACTTGCAGTTGGGTGTTGTCGCGCGTGATGCACACCTGGCTGGGCACGTCCAGCGGCACTTCCTTGAGCGAGTGCTTGTAGGCCACCCGCTCGATGAAGGGGATGAGGAACTTCAAGCCTGGGGTGAGGGTACGGTCGTACTTCCCCAGCCGCTCAACGACCCAGGCCTCTTGCTGAGGCACGATCTTGAAGGTGCGGACGATAAAGATGACCGCGATGACCAGCAGGACGAGGGCGATTTCCATGTTGTGGGCTTTCCAGGCAGGCTCAATGAATCAGGATGGGAGGCGTTCGAGTCAGGACACGGGCTCAAGTTCCAGCCGGTTGCCGTGTACCGCCACGATGCGGTGACCGCCGGGCTGGGCGGGGCTGTTCGACTTCAATTGGGCGTCCCACTCGCTGCCGCGATAGGCCACACGGGTGGTGCCATCGGCACGCCACTGGTGCACCATCACCACCTGGCCAATGTCCAGGAGCACGTCGGGGTTGGAGGCGGCCGGCGCCGACTGGGGATGGCGCGCGCGCCGCAGGTGCCACAGGGCGGTGGCGCCGCCGCCCACCA
>RFPX01000241.1 GCA_009925955.1 Betaproteobacteria bacterium | reverse complement strand
AAGCGGTTCATGGCTCTTCAGTGGCCGGTGTTTCCAGCAACGGCTGTTCGTTGTTTTCTTCTGGCGGGTTGCCATCGTAGACAAGACTGCGCCGGCGCGAGAGATAAGCGTCACGCACGAAGGTGTATTTATCAAGGGCCACCGTATCGAGCATGCGGGTGAAAGGCAGCGCGTCGGTGCGGGCATCGGTCAGCCTCAAGCCTGTCCAACGCCACTTCTGGGGAGCGTCACTGGGGTAGACGCTGGAGTTGTACGCCGTGTCCAGGCCAAAGCCCACCGCGTCGCGCACCGAGGAGGGCCCAAAGAGGGGCAGCACCACATAGGGCCCCGCAGGCACACCCCAATGGCCCAGCGTCTGGCCGAAGTCTTCGCTTTGCCGCTCCAAGCCCGCCTCGCTGGCCACGTCCAACAAGCCCCCTAGGCCAAACACGGTGTTCACGCCCACGCGCAGGGTCATCTCGGCCGCGCGCGCACCCTTGCCTTGCAGCACCAGGTTCACCGCCGACCAGGCGTCCGACACGTTGCCCAACACATTGCCCACCCCGGTTCGAACGGGTTTGGGCACCGCCGCTTCATAAGCCTCGGCCACGGGCTTGACCAGGAAATGGTCGACCACGCCGTTGAACAGGAAGACCGCACGGTTGACCCGCTCGAAGGGGTCTTGGCCCGGCAAGGCAGGGCGCACCTTGCCCCAAAAGCGCATGGCCGCTGCCATGGCGACGGCTTGAGGAGTCGCCCCGACGGTCGCTTCAGCGGCACCGGGGGGTGACTTGGTGGCTTCCACGGCCGGGGCGGTTTGTGCCATCGCCAAGCCCACCGGGCCCAGGCCCAGGCTGGCCACGATCAACAGCGCCGAGGTTGTCCCCAACGCCCACTGCCGGCCCCGCATGCCCAACGATTCGCGCTTCATTTGCTGGCCCCCGCGCCATCGGCCGCCTTGTTAAACAGGAACTGGCCGATCAGGTTTTCCAGGATGACCGCCGACTGGGTCGAGGTGATGACATCACCTGCGGCCAGGTTCTTCTCATCACCCCCGGGCTCGATGCCGATGAACTGGTCTCCGAGCAGGCCGGAGGTCAGGATCTTGGCTGAAGAGTCGCGCGGGAACTGCACATCGGGGTTGAGCTCCATCGTCACCACGCCTTGAAAGGTGGTGGGGTCCAGGCCGATGGACTTCACACGCCCCACCGTCACCCCAGCGCTGCGCACCGGCGCGCGTGGCTTGAGGCCCCCGATGTTGTCGAAACGCGCCGTGACCACATAGCCCTGACTCTGCCCGAAGCTGGCCAGGTTGGCGGCCTTGAGTGAGAGAAACAGCAGACCCAGCAGGCCCAGCAGCACGAAGCAGCCGACCAAGACTTCGATGCCCTTCTTGTTCATACCTTCTTCCCCATCACACCCGGGCCCATGGCCTCAGGGCGTTGAAAACATCAAGGCGGTGAGCACGAAGTCCATGCCCAACACCGACAGCGACGAGATCACCACCGTGCGGGTGGTGGCGTAGGCCACCCCTTCCGGCGTGGCTTGGGTCTCATGCCCTTGGTACAGCGCCACCGCCGTGCAGATCACGCCAAACACAAAACTCTTGACGATCCCGTTGCCCACATCACGCCACACGTCCACGCGTGACTGCATGAGCGACCAGAAATTGCCGGCATCCAAACCAATCAAGCCCACGGCCACGGCCCACGCGCCCAGGATGCCGATGGCCGAGAACAGGCCCGCCAGCAGGGGCATGGAGACCACCCCGGCAATGAAGCGCGGCGCCAACACGCGGCTGCGCGGGTCCACGGCCATCATCTCCATGGCCGAAAGCTGCTCACCGGCCTTCATCAGCCCGATTTCAGCGGTCAAGGAGGTGCCGGCACGCCCGGCAAACAGCAGGGCCGCCACCACCGGTCCGAGTTCACGCACCAGCGCCAAGTTGACGATGAGGCCCAGCGACTCGGTGGCCCCATAGGTCACCAAGGCGTAGTACATCTGCAGGGCCAAAACGAACCCCACGGACAGGCCCGAGGCCAGGATGATCAGCAGCGACAGGTTGCCGATGGCGTGCACCTGCTGAACCACCAGGCCCGGGCGCTTGAGCGCCGCCGGGCTGTGCCGCAGCAGGTCCCAAAAGAAGAAAGCCGCATGGCCAAGGCCCTGCAGCACCCGCAGTGCCGCGCCACCCAGCTTTTGCAGCATCACCACCGGTGCGGTGCTCATGCCTCCACCCCAAAGTCGGCTTCCAAGCTGCGCGATGGGTAGTGAAACTTCACCGGTCCATCGGGCTCCCCACGCACGAACTGCCGCACCTCGGGGTCGCTGGAGCCCATCAGTTCGGCCGGCGTGCCCTGCGCCACCACGCGCCCGCCATTGGCCAGCAGCACCACATGGTATCTTCAGCCCAGCCGCACCGCGCAGACCCACCGCGTGCAACTTCAAGAGCACGATGTCGCGGATCATGGCCTCGGACAGGTCGGTGTGCTCGCGCAGT